>NZ_LUNH01000080.1:0-7931 GCF_001628525.1 Aeromicrobium sp. REDSEA-S38_B2
ATCACGCCAATTACCGCGGCAGCTCCGTCCCTCCCATCAGCGCTTCGTCCACCGCGCGGGCGCATTGGCGGCCTTCCTACGAGGAGTGGAATTTCGAGATCGCCAACACGTCTGCCGAAGAACAGACGCTCCGCATCTGTCCGTCCGATATCGATCGGATAGCGCTCGACCCTGCGCGCACGACGCACCGTGCCTTCGCCGTGGCATTCGACGGCGATAGCTGGCGCTTCGGGTGTATCGAGAAGCGCCTTCAGGCCGGGGACGCCGTGTCGCTGCGGGCGTATACGCGTCCCTATGGCACGCCCGGTTCCGGTCGCACGCTGGTGCTTCGCGACGCCAGCGGGATGGTGATACCCGCTACAAGCTGATTACACCCGCCAATCCACCGCACCGCGCCCGCTTTCTTCCAGAAACGCGTTCGCGCGGCTGAAGGGGTGTGAGCCGAAGAAGCCGCGCCGCGCCGAGAGCGGGGAGGGATGCGCCGACTCGAGGCACGGGACGTCGCCGAGCGCCGGCCGCAACGACTGCGCGTCGCGGCCCCAGAGCACGGCCACGAGCGGGTGGCCCGCCGCGTGGCGGCGTACGAGCGCGTCGATGGCGGCCGAGGTGATCGGCTCCCAGCCCTTGCCGCGGTGCGACGCGGGAGACCCGGGGGCGACGGTGAGGGCGCGGTTGAGCAGCATGACGCCGCTGTCGGCCCAGCCCGAGAGGTCGCCGTGCCGCGGCGGGACGATGCCGAGGTCGTCGCGCAGCTCGACGTAGATGTTGACCAGGCTGCGCGGCAACGGCCACACGTCGCGCTCCACCGCGAAGGACAGGCCGATCGGGTGGCCGGGCGTGGGGTAGGGGTCCTGCCCGACGACGAGCACCTTGACGTCGGCGAACGGCTCGCGGAAGGCGCGCAGGATCGCGTCGCCGGCCGGGAGCCAGGGACGGCCCTCGGCCGTCTCGCGGCGCAGCACGTCGCCGAGGCGGTGGATCTCGTCCTCGACCGGGGCGAGGGCGTCGGCCCAGCCGGGCCCGACGACGTCGCGGAGAGGGTGCGGCATGTCCCGCATTCCACCAGACGCTGGGGTGTCGTCGCCCGCCGCCGTTGCCCTGACCACCGCCGAGGGCCGACGTCGCGGCGACGTCTAGACTGCTCGGCGCAGTGTCAGCCATCACCGCGTACCGCACGCTGCTGCGGATCGTCGGGCCCGCCTACGTCGTCGTAGCCTTCCTCGGGCGAGTTCCGCTTGCCATGAGCCAGATGGGCACGCTGCTGCTGGTCAGCGCCGCGACGGGACGGTACGCGCTCGGCGGTGCCGCGGCGGGAGCCCTGGCCGTCGCGAACGCCGTCGGCGCCCCGTTCTTCGGCTCGCTCGCCGACCGGGTCGGGCAGCGACCGGTGGTCCTGGCGCAGTCGTGGGCGGGCGGCGCGGGGCTCGCCGCGATCGTGTGGACCACGCAGGCGGGTGCGTCGCCGGCGGTCATCGTCGCCGTCGCCGCGCTGGCCGGTCTCGCGACGCCGCAGATCGGGCCCCTCGCCCGGGTCCGCTGGCAGCCGATCACGAAGGACGTGCCCGACCAGCGTCGCCTCGTCGACGCGGCCTTCTCCTACGAGGGCGCCGCCGACGAGGTCTCGTTCGTGCTCGGTCCGGCCACCGTCGGCCTGCTCGCCGTCGTCGTGGCACCGGGCGACGCGCTGCTCGTGGCGGGCGGGGTGCTGGTGGCCTTCGGCTCCTGGTTCGCGCTGCACCCGACCGCGGCGCTCACGCGGCCCGAGTCCGGCGCGGCGCGGTCGACGGCGCCGGTGCTGACGGCGGTGCTCGGCGTGCTGGCGCTCGCGCAGCTCTGCATCGGCATGGTCTTCGGCGCGACCCAGACGGGCTCCACGGTGCTGGCCACCGCGCAGGGCGAGCCCGGGCAGGCGGGCCTGATCCACGCGACGCTGGGCGTCGGGAGCGCCATCGCCGGGCTCGCGATCGCGGCGCTGCCGGAGCGGATCGGGTACCCGACGCGCATGGTCGCGTCGGCGGCCGCGCTGCTCGTCCTCTCGGCGCCGCTGCTGCTCGTGCAGACGATCGGCCAGCTCGTCGCCGTCATCGCCCTGCTCGGCTTCGCGGTGGCGCCCTACATGATCAGCAACTTCGCCATGGCGGGTGAGGTGGTCGTGCCCGAGCGGGTGGGCACGGCCATGACGCTGCTCGCCGGGGCCACCGGGATCGGCTACGCCCTGGGCTCGACGCTCGCCGGCCGGCTTGCCGACCTCGGCGGCCACACCCCGGCCTTCGCGGTCACCGTGTCCGCGACCGCGCTCGCCCTCGTCGTCTCGGTCCTGTTCCGGGCGCGTCGCGGCCGCGGCGGCACGCGTCCGGACGTCCGTACGGCCTGAGCGATCCGGCACGCGCCCGGCTGCCGCGACCGCCACCGGATGTGGCACGGTCGTGACGTCGAGGAGAGGGAGGCGTCGTGACCTGGGCCGTGCTCGGTGGGCTGGTGCTGCTCGCCCTCGTCGACAGCACGAGCGCCGGCACGTTGCTGCTCCCGCTCTGGATGCTGGTCGCCCCACGGGTGCGGCCGAATCGGGTGCTGCTGTTCCTCGCCACGGTGGCGGTGTTCTACGCGGCGGTCGGCGTGGTGCTCCTGCTCGGCGTCGATGCCGTCCTCGACGCGGTCTCAGGCGCCGGAGACGCCCTCGCCCGCAACCGTCCGCTGGCCGTGGTGCAGCTGCTGGTCGGCGCGGCGCTGTTCTGGTGGAGCTGGCCCCTCGAGCGACGTGCCAAGGAGCGCGGTGGTCCGAGCCCGCGCGCCGTGCGGTGGCGGGCGGCGCTGCAGGGCGAGGGGGTGCCGGCGCGCACGACGGTGCTCGTCGCGCTCGTGGCGACCGTCCTCGAGCTGGCGACGATGCTGCCCTACCTCGCCGCGATGGGCCTGCTGTCGCGGTCCGGCCTCGAACGACCCTGGCAGCTCCTCGTGCTGCTCGGGTACGTCGCTGTCATGGTGCTGCCGGCCCTCGTGCTGCTCGCCCTGCGTCTGGTGGCGGCGCGCCGGGTGGAGCCGTGGCTCGAGCGCATCGACGCGTGGATGACGGCCCGCAGCGGCGTCGCGATGAGCTGGATCGTCGGCCTGGTGGGCTTCCTGGTCGGTGCCGACGCGCTGTCGCGCCTGACGACCTGAGCCGTCCCGGACGTCGCCGTCCTCGTCAGCGGCGCCGCGTGGTCGTCTCGGGGTTGTCGCGCGCGGGTCGCGGCGTCTTGTCGTGCGTGTGGCGCACGGTGCGCAGGTCGTCGAGGAAGCGCGTGGCCCACAGCTCGATGTCGTTCTCGACCACCTGCTTGCGCATCGCCTTCATGCGGCGGGTGCGCTCCTTCTCGGGCGCGCGGATCGCCTCGAGCAGCGCCTCCTTGAGACCGTTGATGTCGTAGGGATTCACCCGGTACGCCTGGCGCAGCTCGGCGGCCGCCCCGGCGAACTCGCTCAGCACCAGGGCGCCGTCGTCGTCGTAGCGGCACGCCACGTACTCCTTGGCGACGAGGTTCATCCCGTCGCGCAGCGGCGTCACGACCATGACGTCGGCCGCGCGGTACAGCGCCGCCATCTCCTCGCGCGGGTAGGAGGCGTGCAGGTAGGTGATGGGCTGCGCGCCGATCCGCCCGACGTCGCCGTTGATGCGACCGACGAGGCGGTCGATGTCGTCGCGCAGCAGCCGGTACTGCTCGACGCGCTCGCGCGACGGCGTGGCCACCTGCACGAAGACGGCGTCGTCGACGTCGACCGCACCCTCGGTGACCAGCTCGCCGAACGCGCGGAGCCGCTGCCGCAAGCCCTTGGTGTAGTCGAGGCGGTCGATGCCGAGCAGCACGCACCGCGGGTTGCCGAGGCTCTCGCGGATCTCGGCGGCGCGGGCGACCACCTCGGGTCGGCGCGCCATCTCCTCGAACCCGGCCGCGTCGATCGAGATCGGGTAGGCGCGGGCCGTGACCGTCCGCCCGTCCTCGAGGTAGACCGTGTCGCGGTGCGTCTTGTGCCCGACCCGCTGACGCACCAGGCGGACGAAGTTCTGCGCCGCCCCCGGGAGCTGGAAGCCGACGAGGTCGGCGCCGAGCAGCCCCTCGAGGATGGAGCGGCGCCACGGCAGCTGCTGGAAGAGCTCGTTGGGCGGGAAGGGGATGTGCAGGAAGAAGCCGATGCGCAGGTCGGGGCGCAGCTCGCGCAGCATCTGGGGGACGAGCTGCAGCTGGTAGTCCTGCACCCAGACGACGGCGTTGCGCCGCGCGATCCGCGCCGCCTTCTTGGCGAAGCGACGGTTGACCTCGACGTAGGACTCCCACCACTCGCGGTGGAACTCCGGCGGGGCGACGACGTCGTGGTACAGCGGCCAGAGCGTCGCGTTGGAGAAGCCCTCGTAGTACTCCTCGTACTCCTGGCCGGTCAGGTGCACCGGCACGAGGGTGATGCCGTCGTGCTCGAACGTGCGCAGCTTCTCATCTGGTGCGCCGTGCCAGCCGATCCACGCGCCACCGTTGCGTCGCATGACGGGCTCGAGCGCCGTCACGAGACCACCGGGGGAGGTGCGCCAGGTGGTGCTGCCGTCGGGCTGGACCACACGATCGACGGGCAGCCGGTTGGCGATCACCACGAAGTCAGCCGTTGCCGCCATGCCCCCACCCTAGGGGGTCGCGCCGACGTCGCCCCTCGACGACGCACCTCGACGTCACGCGCGTCGGCGTCGGGTCAGGCGCGCGTGCGGACGCCGACCTGCTCGAGGATCGTGTCCATCAGCTCCTGCAGCTGCACGGTCGCGTCCAGCGGCAGCAGGTCAGACTCGGTGCGTCCCGCGCGCAGGCACGCGGCGACCTCGACCGCCTCGTGGGCGTAGCCCCGGCCGATCACCGGGACGTCGATCGTCTCGGCGTCGTCGCCGCGCACGAGGGTGAACGACGTGGGGTGGTGGAAGCGCCGCCCGATCTCGATGCGTCCCTCGGTGCCGGCCACGGAGGCCGTGTTGTCGGACTGCGCGAGCTGCGTCCACGCCAGGCTCGAGACGGGCTCGACCCCACGATCTCCGCACCCGTCGTGCACCAGCGTGGCCCCGCCGGCCACGTCGAAGCCGCGCTCGTGCAGCGCCCCTGCGGCGGCGACGGTGTGCGGCTGGCCGAGCAGCAGGTGCGCGAACGTGAGCGGGTAGATGCCGATGTCGAGCAGTGCGCTCGCACCGAGCTCGGGCTCCCACAGCCGGGCCACGTCGGGGTCCGCGACGAAGCCCAGCTCGGCCCGCACCTCGCCCAGCTCTCCCAGCGCGCCGTCGCCGACGAGCCGCTGCACCTCCCGGATCACGGGGTTGGTGCGCATCCACATCGCTTCCGCGAGGAACAGACCGCGCTCGCGTGCGTGCTCGACCAGCCGTCGGCCGCTCGCGGCGTCGAGGGTCAGCGCCTTCTCGCACAGCACCGCCTTGCCCGCGTCGAGGCACAGCGTCGCGTCCTCCAGGTGGCGTCCGTGCGGGCTGGCCACGTAGACGACGTCGACCTCGGGGTCGGCCGCGAGCTCCTCGTAGCTGCCGTAGCCGCGGGCGTCGGCGGAGCCGTGCTCGGCCACGAAGGCCCGCGCCCGCTCCACGTCGCGCGAGCCCGCGGCGACGACCTCGTGGTCGTCCAGCAGGGCCAGGTCGCGGGCGAAGCTGCCGGCGATCTTGCCGGTCGCGAGCACGCCCCAGCGCAGCGGGCGGTCGGCGGGGACGGGCGCGGCAGGTACGGGTGCGGCGGGGGTCGGCGACATGTCCCACGCATACCAGACGATCCCGTCGCCGAAGCGAATGACAGGCGTGTGATTCCTGGGTTACGATCGGGCCATGAGTGCAGCGGAGCAGCCGACCCACGAGACGGCACGCCCCGGCGACACCCTGACCGAGCGCGATCTGGAGATGCTCGCGATGGAGCGGCTGTGGTGGCAGTTCGCGGGGGCCAAGGAGCAGGCCATCCGCGAGAAGTTCGACATGTCCGCCACCCGCTACTACCAGCTGCTCAACGCGCTGATCGACCGCGACGACGCCCTCGCCTTCGACCCGCTGCTGGTCAAGCGACTGCGTCGGCTGCGGGCCCAGCGCCAGCGCAGCCGGTCGGCGCGACGCCTCGGCATCGACCTCTGAGACGCGGGCGGCTGGTGTCCGACCACCGACGCACGGTGACGCGCCGGGCGTTCGTCCTGCCGTCCTGGGCGCTCGTCACGTCCGCCGTCGTCGTCCTGCTCGGTGCCGGCTGGCTCGGCTGGATCGTCGTCGAAGGCGACGACACCGCAGCCGTCGCCGCGCCGACGTCGAGCCCCTCGAGCACGACCAGCCCCACCGCCTCGGCCTCGCCGAGCGCGTCGCCCAGCCCCACGCCCAGCCCGACGCCGAGCAGGACGCCGAGCCCCAGCCCGTCGCCCACGCCGACCCCCACCCGGACCACGCCGCCCGTCGACCGTTCCGCCGTGCCGGTCTCGGTGCTGAACGCCACCCGGACGCCCGGCCTGGCCCGGTCGGCCGGCGCCACCGTCACCGCGCGTGGTTGGACGCTCGCGGGTGTCGGCAACTGGCGCGGCTACGTGCCGGCCAGCACCGTCTACTACCCGGCCGGACGCGAGGCCGAGGCGCGGCAGCTCGCCGCCGACCTGGGCGTCTCGGCGGTCGCCCCGGCACCCGCCGGCATCAACCGGCAGCGCCTCACGCTCATCGTCGTGGCGCCCGTCACCTGACCCCAGGTCACGACCCGTGCGGCCCCGTCGCAGTGTCATGATGCTGGGGTGCCTGCGGCAGATCCCCTGACGACGTCCGACGTCCCGGCCTCCCTGCTCGTCGAGCCCGAGCGCATCCTCCTCGGCCTCGACTTCGACGGCACGCTCGCGCACGTCGTCGACGACCCGACACAGGCGTTCGCGCACCCCGACGCGGTGTCGGCGGTCGCGCGGCTGGGCCACGTGCTGGGCCAGGTCGCGATCATCACCGGTCGCCCGGTCGACCAGGCGCTCGCGCTGAGCGGCTTCTCCGGCATGCGCGGCCTCGAGCACCTCGTCGTGTGCGGGCAGTACGGCGCCGAGCGGTGGGACGCGGCCACCGGCACGCACCTGCGGCCCGACCGCCCGGCGTCGGTGGCCCGGCTCGCGGAGGTGCTGCCCGCCTGGCTCGCCGCGCACGACGCCGCGCACGTGCGGATCGAGGACAAGGGGCTCGCCGTCGCCGTCCACACGCGCGGCATCGACGCCGGTCTCATCCACGCGCTCGATGCCCCTCTGCGCGCCCTGGCCCACGAGCTCGACCTCGAGGTCGAGCCAGGTCGTCAGGTGCTCGAGCTGCGCGGGCACGCGACCGACAAGGGCGTGGCGCTGCGCGGCCTGCTCGCGGAGACGGGACTGCGCCGGGTCGTCTACGCCGGCGACGACCTGGGCGACCTGCCCGCCTACGACGCCGTCGACCAGCTGCGCACCGACGGGGGCGAGGGGGTGCTCGTCGCGTCGGCTTCGGGGGAGCAGGACGCGCTCGTCGGCCGGTCCGACGTCGTGCTCGACGGCCCCGACGCGGTGGCCGCGTGGCTGACCGCCTGGGCGGACGCGCTCGACGCGTGAGCATCCACGGCGCCGCCGACGGCTCGTGGGTGGGTCGTGGCACGCACACGCGCTGGACACGCGTGCGCACGGTCGTGAACTGGGCGAACCTCAGCACGCCGGTCGGGCTGCTGGCGGCACGCGCCGGCGGGGCGAGCCTGCACCCCATCGGTCGGGGTGTGCTGGTCGCCACCGGGTGGCGCTGGCGGCGCGCCGGTGTCGACGCGACGACCGTCGGGTCGGTCGTGCTCACGCCGCGCGCCGTCGCCTGGCTGCGGGCGCGACCGGCGCTGGTGCGTCACGAGGACCGCCACGTCACGCAGTACGCCTGGCTGCTGGGGCCGGTGTTCCTGCCGCTGTACCTGCTC
>NZ_LUNH01000080.1:7983-15706 GCF_001628525.1 Aeromicrobium sp. REDSEA-S38_B2
CGGTCGGTCTCAGCCGACCGTGGCACTCCCTCCGGTCCGTTGCGCCCACCCCAGGCTCAGCCGGACGTCGTCGAGGCCGGCGTAGCGCGTCTCGACCCGCGCCACGCACACGGCGACGTCCGTCGGGTCGTCGTGCTCCTCGCACTCCGCCGTCGCCTCCGAGAGCGTCGGCGGGTGCTCGACGCTGCCGTCGAGCCGCGTGACCGAGAACCCGTACCGGGCGTCGCCCTCCACGGCGACGATCGTGCTGCCGGGCCAGGGCGGCGCGGCGTCGCCGGCCGACGGCGCACCCGGGCTGGACGGGGCGCCGGGCAGGGCGGGGCTGAACAGGAAGGGGGCCGCGAGGGCGGCGAGCAGGGCGGGGACGGGGGGAACGGGCACGGTGACCTCCGGATCGACGACGCCGGTCGGTCCGACGCCGCTCAGGACATGGCCGCTCGCGGCGGTCCGCGGTCCGCGGACCCAGCTGCTGTGGACGCGCGCCCGCGGGCCCGGCGTGCCACGCTCGGGCTGTGGACACCCGCCCTCCGGTGCTCGACCCGCGGACGCGCGATCTCGTCATCCGGACCGAGTGGACACATGGTGAGACGCCTGCCTAGGCTGGTCTCGCTCATCCAGAGGGGTTCAGGGACACGGCCCGACGACGCCCCAGCAACCAGCTCCGCACGTCCGCCCCGGACGCGGGAGCCAGGTGCTCATTCCGTCCCGACCACCGTGGTCGGGAAAGATGACCAGGAGGTTCTCGTGAGCATCACCGCCCCCACCCCCACCGCCGCAGGCACGTCCGGCTCCGCCGACGACGCCGAGGTGGACGTCCGCGGCTCGCTCCGAGACGGCGCCTTCGGCTCCGCGACGGGCCTCGTCTGTCGCGAGTGCGGCGCGACGCGCGAGCTCGGCCCGCACTACGCGTGCCACGACTGCTTCGGCCCGCTCGAGGTCGCCTACGACTTCGGCACGGTCACCCGCGAGCAGATCGAGGCCGGCCCGCGCAACATCTGGCGCTACAAGGCCCTCCTGCCGGTCCCCGAGGACATCGAGTCCAGCCCCAACACCGAGCCCGGCTTCACGCGCCTGCTCGAGGCCCGCAACCTCGCCGACGAGCTCGGCATCGCGCGGCTGTGGGTGAAGGACGACAGCACGAACCCCACCAACTCCTTCAAGGACCGCGTCGTCGCCTGTGCGCTGAGCGCCGCCACCGAGCTCGGCGCCAAGGTCTTCGCCTGCCCCTCGACCGGCAACCTGGCCAACGCCGTGGCCGCGGCGGGTGCCCGCGCCGGCATCCGCACGGTGGTCTTCATCCCGAGCAACCTCGAGACGCCGAAGCAGGTCAACTCGGCCGTCTTCACCGACAACCTGGTGGCCGTCGAGGGCAACTACGACGACGTCAACAAGCTCGCCAGCGAGATCGCCGGCGAGGAGGACGGCTGGGCGTTCGTCAACGTCAACGTGCGTCCGTTCTACGCGGAGGGCTCCAAGACGCTCGGCTACGAGATCGCCGAGCAGCTGGGCTGGCGCCTGCCCGACCAGATCGTCATCCCCGTGGCGTCGGGCTCGCAGCTCACGAAGGTGCACAAGGCGTTCCAGGAGCTGATCACGCTGGGGCTCGTCGAGGACAAGCCCTACAAGGTCTTCGGCGCCCAGGCCGAGGGCTGCAACCCGGTGGCCACGGCGTTCGCCGAGGGCCACGACGCTATCCGTCCGGTCAAGCCCGACACGATCGCGAAGTCGCTGGCCATCGGCAACCCCGCCGACGGCATCTACGTGCTCGACGTGACGCGCTCGACCGGCGGCGCCGTCGAGCAGGTCAGCGACGACGAGATCCGCGAGGCGATCGTGCTGCTCGCCCGCACCGAGGGCATCTTCACGGAGACGGCCGGCGGCACCACGCTCGCCACGCTCAAGAAGCTCGTGGCCACGGGCGCGCTCGACCCGGACCTCGAGACGGTCTTCATCAACACCGGTCACGGCCTGAAGACCCTCGACGCGGTGTCGGGCTCGGTCGGACCGGCCGCGACCATCGCTCCCACCTACGACGCGTTCGTGGCCTCCGGCCTCGCCTGAGCCCCGTCCGCCCAGCCCTCATCGAATCCAGGAGACCACTGTGTCCGTGTCCGTCCGCATCCCCACCATCCTGCGCAGCTACACCGGCGACTCCTCCTCGGTCTCGGCCGAGGGCGCCACGCTGACGGAGGTGCTCGACTCCCTCGAGTCGAACCACCCCGGCATCAAGGCGCGCATCGTCGACGAGGACGGCAAGCTGCGTCGCTTCGTCAACGTCTACGTCGCCGAGGAGGACGTCCGCTTCGCGCAGGGTCTGGACACGCCCGTGAAGGACGGCAGCCAGGTCAGCATCATCCCCGCCGTCGCTGGGGGCGCCTGACCCCGACCGAGCGCAGCTGGGGGCACCCCCGCTTGCGGGGGCGGGAGCGGGTCGGGCGAGTGGAGCCGTCGCAGGAAGGGCGTAGCCGCGACGGACGAGTAGTGCGCGCCGAAGGCGCCCCGCCTGGAGCCCGCGCACCCAGGGCGTGGCCGCGCGGGAGATCGAGACCTGGTGGGTGTGCAGACCCAGCCGCGCACGAGCCGTTGCCGGGTGGTCTCGATACGCCGGTCCGCGCTCCTTCGTCGCCGGACCAGCTACTCGACCAGCGGTGGTCGCTTGTCGTCATGGCTCCGTGGTCGGCGTCCAGCCGTTGCCGGGTGGTCTCGATACGCCTTCCCGCGCTCCTTCGTCGCCGGGACGGCTACTCGACCATCGGGATCGGCGGCGGGCTCAGCGGACGAACCGCGGCGTCAGCGGCGGGTTCCACCAGACGCCGTTGCTGGAGCGGACGGCGCCGAGGACGTGCAGCACGACGGCGACGACGATCACCAGCGGGTACAGGACGAAGCCGATGAGGACCAGCATCAGCAGGGCCGAGATCACGAGGTAGATCAGCGTCGTGATCTGGATGTTCAGGGAGTTGGCGGCCTGACGTCGCGCGAACTCGCCCTTGTCCTTGTACATGAGGTAGATGACGAGCGAGGCGACGAAGCCCAGCGTCCCGGCGCTCACCACGAGCGCGGCGGCGGGGATGGCGTGGACGACGACGCCGACGTTGCGCTCGGTCGTGTCGGGCGTCGCGGCGCTGCCGGACGTGGTGCCGGGGTTCTCCTGGTCGTCGGGCCAGCCGGGGTACGCGCTCATGGGTCCTCTTCTCATGACGGGTGGTCTGCGTCCAGCCAAGCACGCCCGTCCTGGTCGCGCGACGTCTCCCGGGGTGGAGTCCGGGTCCCCCCAGGGGCACGGGGGTCCGAACCCTGGGGCGTCGGGGGGTGTCCGGCGGGTGAACCGCACCCTTCTGCCGTTCGTCCGACGCGTATAGGCTCGGTGCCGGACCGGGCCGGTCCGGTGGTCGATCGCCGTCAGGTGGGAGTGCGTCATGGTGCAGGGCACCGTCAAGTGGTTCAACGCCGCGAAGGGCTACGGCTTCATCGAGGTGGAGGGCCAGGGCGACGTGTTCGTCCACTGGTCGCGCATCAAGTCCGACGGGTACAAGACGCTCGACGACGGCCAGTCCGTCGAGCTCGAGGTCGTCGACGGGCCGAAGGGCCGCGAGGCGCACGAGGTCGTCGGGCACTGATCCGGACGACGTCGGCGTGACCGTGGGGCGCGCCGTCGGGGCCCTCGCGGGCGGCCGTATCCGACACTTGCGGTGTCACATGGCCGCTGACATACTCCCGGAATGTTCCCCGCATCCCTCCGCGCCGCCGAGCCCTCCTCGGTCGGCGGGGCCGCCCTCGACCAGGTGCTCGGCCTCAGCGTCGGCGCCGCCGTCGTCACCGCGGTCCTCGTCTACGTCGCCTGGGCCCACCGCACCCACCGCATCGAGTGGTTCCAGCGTCTCGGCGACGCGCTGCACGCGCGCACCGGTGAGCCCGGCTGGGCGTCGATCCCGGCCCTGTTCGTCGCCAGCTCGCTCGTCGTGGCCCTCCTCGGCTTCCTCTGGGACGTCAGCCTGCACGCCGGGCGAGGTCGCGACGAGGGACCGCTCGCGAACCCCGCGCACTACCTGATCCTCTACGGCCTGTTCGCCCTCTTCGTCGCCGGCATGAGCGCGGTCGTGTTCCCGCGCGACGGCCAGAAGCCCGGCATCGCGTCGGTGCGGATCACCCGCCGCTGGTACGCGCCGGTGGCCGGCATCTTCATCGCGGCCTGCGGCTTCTACGCCCTCATCGGCTTCCCGCTCGACGACGTCTGGCACCGGCTCTTCGGCCAGGACGTCACGCTCTGGGGCCCGACGCACCTCATGCTCATCGGCGGTGCGGGTCTGTCCACGGCGGGCATCATCCTGCTGCACCGCGAGGCGGAGTTCTCCGAGGAGTGGAAGCGCTCGGCCGACAACCACAGCGCCCGCACGCTGCACAAGCTGACCCTCTCGATGGCGTTCGGTGGTCTGCTCATCGGCCTGTCGGTGTTCCAGGCCGAGTTCGACTTCGGCATCGCGCAGTTCCGCATGGTGTTCGCGCCGCTGATGATCGCCGCGGCGGCCGCGCTCACGCTGGTGGCCGCCCGTCTGTACGCCGGACCCGGCGCTGCCCTGTTCGCCGCGTTCTTCTTCGTCATCGTGCGCGGCGTGGTCTCCTTCATCGTCGGCGACGTGTTCGGCCAGGCGAACCACGTCTTCCCGCTCTACCTGGGCAGCGCCCTGCTCATCGAGCTGCTGGCGCTCAGCAGGCTCAAGGAGCGGCCGCTCGTCTTCGGCGCGGTCGGTGGCCTCCTCATCGGCACCGTCGGGTCCGTCATCGAGAAGTTCTGGAACGACGCCGTCTTCCAGTTCCCGTGGCCCCAGGACATCTGGCTGGAGAGCCTGGTCACCGTCGTCCCGGTCGCCGTCGGGGCGGGACTGTGCGGTGCGCTGTTCGCCGTGGGTCTCGACGGTCGGCTCCCCGTCAACCGCTGGGTGGGCCGCTCGATCGTGGTCGGGTCGATCCTCGTCACGTCGTTGGCCGTCGCCAACGGCCTGAACGCCACGGTCCCCGACGACGCGCAGGTGCGGTTCACGGTGCAGCAGGTCGGCACGGAGGACGAGCCCGAGGTCATGGTGCAGGCCACCACCACCGAGGGTCTCATCGACGCGCACCCGACCTGGGTGCAGATCACCGCCTGGCAGGGCGGCGGCGCGGGCGTGGTCACGCAGCAGCTGCGTCGCACCGGGCCCGACTCGTGGGAGACCACGAGCCCGGTCCCGATCGGCGGCAGCTGGAAGACGCTCCTGCGCGTCCAGGACGGACGCATGCTCACCGCGGCCCCCATCTTCCTGCCCGCCGACGAGGCGCTGGGTGCGGAGGAGGTGCCGGCCGAGGCCGAGATGACGCGCGACTTCGTCCCGGAGATCACGATCCTGCAGCGTGAGCGCGAGCTCGACACGTCGCCCTGGCTCTGGGGTGCTGCGAACCTCGTGGTCCTCGTCTGCAGCCTGGCCATCCTGGCGGGCATCAGCGTGGCCGTGGCCCGGGTCTCCGGCGCGATCGCCCGCGAGGGTCGGCGGCGCCGCGAGGAGCTCGAGTCCGGACCCGGTGGCGGCGACGGCGTCGACGAGGGCAGCGGGGCCGGCCGGGCGTGACGCCCGGGGAGGTGCTGTGGGCGCACCACGCGGCCCTCGTCGCGATCCCGGCCTTCGTGCCGGCCATCGTGGTCGTGGCCGTCGTGCTCCACATCGCCCGCAAGGACCGTCGGGACGAGGCCGAGGAGCGTGAGCTGATCGAGCGTGCGTTCCGCCCCGACGACGATGCCCCCGACGAGACCGACGACGACAGGAGAGATCGATGAGGACCACGTGGGCCGGGTGCGTGCTCGGGGCCCTGCTGCTCGCCGGCTGCGGCGCGGGGGAGGACGTCCCCGACGCGTCGACGTCGTCGACCCCGTCGGCGACCGCCACCGCGACGGCGTCCGGCACACCCCCGACGAGCGCGACGCCGGACTCCGAGGGCGTGACGGTGGAGGTGAGGCTCACCGCCGACGGACCGCAGCCCCGCGGCAAGCGGGTGAAGGTGAAGGTCGGCGAGCCGGTCACGCTGACCGTGACGGCCGAGGTGGCTGACGAGGTGCACGTGCACTCCGACCCGGAGGTGAGCATCGACGTCCAGCCGGGTGAGACGGTGTCGCGCACGTTCACCCTCGATCGTCCGGGCCAGGTGGCGGTGGAGTCGCACGAGACCCACGCGACCATCGTCCAGCTCGTCGTCCGGCCCTGACCGTGCTCGACCTGCTGCCGCAGCACGGCGTGGGCGGCTCGACCGACCTGCCCGTGCCGTTCCTGTACGCCGTCGTGGGCGCGAGCTGGGCCCTGACGATCTCCTTCGCCGTGCTCGCGTTCGCCTGGAAGGAGCCGCGGCTCCAGCCTGCGGCGGAGCAGCCCGGCGGGGCTGACGAGCCGCGACGTCGACCGTGGTTGGCGGTCGTGGGTCTGCTGCTGGCCGCGTGGTTCCTGGGCGCGCTCTTCCTGGGACCCGACGACGCGTCGAACCCGGGCATCGGGGCGTTCTACGTCCTCGTGTGGGTGGGGCTGGTGCCGCTCGCGCTGCTGGCGGGGCACGTGTGGAAGGACCTGTCGCCGTGGCGCTCGGTCCAGTGGCTGGTGGGTCGGCTCACGGGTCGTCCCGACGGGTTCGTGGTCTACCGCCCGGCGTGGGGCTACTGGCCTGCGGCGGCCGGGCTGTTCGCGTTCGTGTGGCTCGAGCTCGCCTCTCCCGACGCCGGCTCCGTCGACGCGGTGCGCACGTGGGTGGCGGTCTACGTCGTCGTGACGGTGGCGGGTGGCGTCGTGTTCGGGCCGCGCTGGTTCGACCGTGCCGACCCGTTCGACGTGTACAGCGCCGTGGTGGCGCGGCTCGCGCCGCTGGTGCGCGACCGGCGCTTCGCGCCGCACAACCCGCTGCGCTCGCTCCCGCTGCTGCCCGTGGCGCCCGGGATCGTCGCGGCGGTGTCGGTGCTCCTCGGGTCGACGGCGTTCGACAGCTTCTCCGCGTCGCAGGCCTGGCAGTCGGCGGCGCACTCCACGCTCACCACGTCGCTCGTGCTGCTGCTGTTCTGCGTGGTGGTGGCGGTGGCGTTCGTGGCCGCCTCGGTGGCTACGGGAGGGGTGACGTCGGCCCAGCGCCGAGCGCTGCCGGGGCTGATGGCGCACTCGCTGGTGCCGATCGTCGTCGGCTACGTCTTCGCGCACTACCTGACCTACCTCGTCGAGCGCGGTCAGGGCGTGGTGATCGGCCTGCTGCAGCTGCTCGGCACGGGCGACGGGCTCACGGTGTCGTACGTCCTGTCCGAGCACCCCGACCTCCTCGCGGTCTACAAGGTCGGATTCGTCGTCGCCGGGCACGTGGTGGCGGTGGTCGCGGCGCACGACAAGGCCCTCGAGGTGCTGCCGCGCGCGCACCGCCTCACCGGCCAGCTCGCGATGCTCGTGCTCATGGTCGGCTACACCTTCACGGGCATCTACCTGCTGCTCTCGGTCTGAGCCCGTCCTCGGGCCGCCGCTCGTAGACTGGTGCGATGGGAACGGGTGCCGCAGCGGTCGGGGAGCTGTCGGCGCACCCCGTGGCGGTCCTCGCCATCCCGGCGTTCGTCCCCGTGGTGGGCATCGTCCTGACCGTCCTCTGGATCGCCCGCCAGGACCGCCGGGCCGCGGCGCAGGAGGCCGACCCCGACCCCCGCCCCGACCCGTCGGCCGCGCCGCCCCTGCTC
>NZ_LUNH01000081.1:0-20397 GCF_001628525.1 Aeromicrobium sp. REDSEA-S38_B2
CGAAATCCACCGCTGGTCGAGTAGCGGCGACGGCGAGCGCCAGCGAGCACGTCGCTGCGTATCGAGACCACCCGGCAACAGCCCAGCGCGGACCAACCCCCAGCGCCCGCTTGGAGTGGTCTCGATACGCCGCCGCCAGCTCCTTCGTCGCGACGTCGACTACTCGACCAGCGACAGCTCAGGTGCCGAAGCGGCGCTCGCGGGCGGCGTAGGAGCGCATCGCGCGGAGGAGGTCGACGCGGCGGAAGGCGGGCCAGAGGACATCGGAGAAGTAGAACTCGCTGTGCACGCTCTGCCACAGCAGGAAGCCCGACAGCCGCTGCTCGCCCGACGTGCGGATGACGAGGTCGGGGTCGGGCTGGCCCTTCGTGTACAGGTGGTCGGCGATGTGGTCGACCTCGAGCGTCGCCGCGACCTCCTCCAGCGTGCGACCCTTGGCCGCCTCCGCGAGCAGGAGGGCACGCATGGCGTCGGTCAGCTCCTGCCGTCCGCCGTAGCCGACGCACACGTTGACGTGCATCAGGCCCTCGCCCGACGGCGACGCCGCGGCGGCGCGCTGCAGACGCGCGGAGGAGTCGGCGGGCAGCAGCTGGAGGTTGCCGATGAGCCGCACGTGCCAGCGTCCGTCCTCGGCGAGCCGTCCGACGAGGTCCTCGACCGCGTCGAGGATGCTCGCCAGCTCCGCCTCGGGGCGTTGCAGGTTGTCGGTCGACAGCACCCAGAACGTGACCGTCCCGACGCCCAGCTCGTGGCACCAGTCGAGGAACTCATCGACCTTCGCCGCACCCGCCCGGTAGCCCTGGTCGAGGCCCATGCGGGCGTCCTTCGCCCAGCGTCGGTTGCCGTCGACGATCGCGCCGACGTGGCGTGGCAGGCGATCGGGATCGAGGCGTCTGAGGAGCCGCCGCTCGTACGCACCGTAGGCGACCTGGCTCAGACCCATGGACCTCATCTCATCACATCGGATGCTCAGGCCGAGGGGCTACTCTTCCCCCTATGCCACGGACCGATCTCGAAGCCACGACCGACGAGGTGTCCGACCGCATCCGGGACAACCTGGAGGAGATCAAGCCGAGGCTGCGCGGCTGGCTCCACGCGGGGACCGCACCCCTCGCCTTCATCTCCTTCCTCGTGATGATGGTGATCGCCGACGACACGCTCGTGCGGGCCGGCGTCGCGATCTTCATGGTGAGCGCACTGCTGCTGTTCGGCTGCTCGGCGCTGTACCACACGCGCACCTGGTCCGACGAGGCTCGCATCGTGTGGAAGCGCATCGACCACGCGAACATCTTCCTGCTCATCGCCGGCTCGTACACACCGTTCAGCCTGCTGCTGCTCAACACGGAGCAGGCCGTGATCATGCTGTCGCTCGTGTGGGGCGGGGCGCTGCTCGGCGTCGCGTTCCGCGTGTTCTGGGTGGGCGCGCCGCGCTGGATCTATGTGCCGCTGTACGTGCTGCTCGGCTGGGCCGCGGTGCTGTACTGGGGTGAGTTCGTCGACCAGGCCTCGACCGCGGTGCTGGTCCTCATGATCGTCGGCGGCGGTCTGTACACGCTGGGCGCGCTGGTCTACGGCTTCAAGTGGCCCGACCCGTTCCCGCGCTGGTACGGCTTCCACGAGGTGTTCCACACGCTCACGATCGCCGCGTTCATCGTGCACTACATCGGCGTGAGCCTGCTCGCCTACCAGCAGCGGTGAGCCCCGCGCTCCACGTCCCGGACGCCGCCACCCCCGACGACGTGTTCGACGCCGTCGAGGCGTGGGTCGACTCGCGCGGGATGAGCATGTACCCGGCGCAGGAGGAAGCGGTCCTCGAGCTGCTGTCGGGCTCGAACGTCGTGCTCGCCACGCCGACGGGCTCCGGCAAGAGCCTGGTGGCGACGGCGGCGATCGCGGGCGCCCTCGCCCGTGGCGAGTGCGCCGTGTACACGGCTCCGATCAAGGCGCTGGTGAGCGAGAAGTTCTTCGACCTCTGCGAGGTGTTCGGCGCCGACGACGTCGGCATGCTCACGGGCGACGCCTCCGTCAACGCCGATGCGCCCGTGGTCGTGGCGACGGCGGAGGTGCTGGCGAACCTGGCGCTGCGCGAGGGTGCCGCCGCCGACGTCGGCTTGGTGGTGATGGACGAGTTCCACTTCTACGCCGACCCCGACCGCGGATGGGCCTGGCAGGTGCCGCTCGTGGAGCTGCCGCGGGCGCAGGCGCTGCTGATGTCGGCGACGCTCGGCGACACCACCGCGTTGCGCGAGGACCTCACCCGCCGCACCGGTCGCGACACCGCGCTCGTGGCGTCGTCAGAACGGCCCGTCCCCCTGGTGAACGAGTACGTGGTC
Organism: Aeromicrobium sp. REDSEA-S38_B2; assembly: GCF_001628525.1. Lineage (NCBI taxonomy): Bacteria > Bacillati > Actinomycetota > Actinomycetes > Propionibacteriales > Nocardioidaceae > Aeromicrobium > Aeromicrobium sp. REDSEA-S38_B2. Next base: position 2,334 of record NZ_LUNH01000081.1, read on the forward strand.
TCGCCGGTGCAGGACGTCGTGACCGAGCTCGTGCAGACCGGACAGGCGCCCGTCTACATCGTGCACTTCACGCAGGCGTCGGCGCTGGAGCGTGCGCAGGCGCTCAGCAGCGTCGCCCTCGCGACGCGGGCGGAGCGCGACGAGATCGCCGAGGCGATCGGCAGCTTCCGCTTCACGTCGGCGTTCGGGAAGACCCTGTCGCGCCTGGTGCGCATGGGTATCGGCGTGCACCACGCGGGCATGCTGCCGCGCTACCGACGCCTGGTGGAGCGGCTCGCGCAGCAGGGTCTGCTCAAGGTCGTGTGCGGCACGGACACGCTCGGCGTCGGCATCAACGTGCCGATCCGCACGGTGCTGTTCAGCGGGCTGACGAAGTACGACGGTCGACGCCAGCGGCAGCTGCAGGTGCGGGAGTTCGCGCAGATCGCGGGCCGGGCCGGGCGCGCCGGGTACGACACCGTCGGCCACGTGGTGGTGCTCGCGCCCGAGCACGACATCGAGAACGCGAAGGCCATCGCGAAGGCCGGCGACGACCCGAAGAAGCTGCGCAAGGTGCAGCGCAAGAAGGCGCCCGAGGGGCACGTGTCGTGGAACGAGGCCACGTTCGACAAGCTCGTGAACGGCACGCCCGAGCCCCTCGTCCCACGCATGCAGATCACCCACGCGATGGTGCTCGACGTCGTGCAGCGTCCGGGCGACGCGGTCGCTGCGCTCGACCACCTCATCGAGGAGAGCGTGGTGCGCCCCGACGAGGTCGAGCGGCTGCAGGGTCGGGTGCGCGAGATCGTGGAGGCGCTGGTGGCCGGCGGGGTCGTCGAGCGGATCGGCGGGGGTGCCGGGCCCGGGGCGGCAGAAGGCACCGACGCTCCGGACGACCAGGGACGCACGCTGCGCCTCACCGTCGACCTGCAGCGCGACTTCGCGCTCAACCAGCCCCTCTCGCCGTTCGCGGTGGCCACGCTCGAGCTGCTCGACGTCGAGTCGCCCGAGTACGCGCTCGACGTGGTGTCGGTCATCGAGGCGACGTTGGAGGACCCGCGCCCGATCATCGCCGCCCAGGTGCACCGGGCGCGGGGCGAGGCCGTGGCGCAGATGAAGGCCGACGGCGTCGAGTACGACGAACGGATGGAGCTGCTCGAGGAGGTCGAGCACCCGAAGCCGCTGCAGGACCTGCTGGAGGCGGCGTACGAGACCTACCGCCAGGGTCACCCGTGGGTGGCCGACCACCCGCTGCGACCGAAGTCGGTCGTGCGCGAGATGGCCGAGCGCGCCATGACGTTCTCCGAGTTGGTGTCCGACTACGGTCTCGCGCGGTCGGAGGGCATGGTGCTGCGCTACCTGTCCGACGCGTACAAGGCGCTCGAGCGGACGGTCCCCGCGGCGGCGCGCACGGAGGAGCTGACCGACCTGACGGCCTGGCTCGGCGAGCTGGTGCGCCAGACCGACTCGAGCCTGCTCGACGAGTGGGAGGCGTTGGTGAACCCCGCCGACCCCGAGAGCCTCGACCGCGCGCACGCGGTGGCCGACGGCGAGCAGACGATCCGTCCTGTCACGGCGAACGAGCGCGCGTTCCGGGTGCTGGTGCGCAACGCGCTGTTCCGGAGGGTGGAGCTCGCGGCGCTCGGCCGCTGGGACGCGCTCGGCGACCTCGATGGCGAGGCCGGGTGGGACGCCGACGCGTGGCGCGAGGCGCTCACCGCCTACCGGGCCGAGTACGACCACCTCGGCACCGGGCCCGAGGCGCGGGGCCCGAAGCTCCTCGACATCACCGTCGCGCACGGGCCGGACGGACGGCGCTGGCGGGTGCGGCAGACGTTCGACGACCCCGAGGGTCACCGCGACTGGGGCATCTCCGCTGAGGTCGACCTCGACGCCAGCGACGCGGCCGGCGAGGCCGTCGTGACCGTCACCGACGTGGGCCCCGCCTGATCGTCCGTCAGCGGGCACCGTCGGCGACGCTCGGCAGGGCGTCGCCGACGGCCCCGTGCCCGTGCCACTCCCCTGGAGCACCTCAACACCGAGGTTCGAGGCACAGGTCCGACGCCGGGCCCCTCGGGGGTGGGGCAGGCCGACGCCGGAGCTCAAGGACGCGGCGTGGCCCGTGCGGGCCGCGCTACGTATCCGTCTCGTGCCTCGACCGTACGGGTGGGCGCCGACCACCGGTAGCGTCGTTCACGGAACCTGAAGAAGGGTTGACGCGGACCGCCGCAGCCACTACGGCAGCAGCGCCGCCGGGTCGGTGACGGGCAGCGCGCACACGTGGTCGCGGCACACGTAGGCGGTGGCCCGACCGTCGACCGCGACCCTCTCCGCGAGCAGCGGCACGGCAGGCGTCGCCGTCTCCGCGGCCACGACCACGGCCGGCGACGTGCGCAGCAGCGCGGCCCGGTGCACGACCTCGCGCTCCCCGGCGTCGGGTCCGACCACGGCGATCTCGTCCGGGCCCGCCAGCAGGGCCTCTGCCGCGGCCAGCGTCCAGCCCGCGAACCGGGGCACCTTCGCCCCCAGCTGCGCCGCAGCGCGCACCGCGCGCTCGGCGGCCTCGCGGTAACGCGGCTCGCCCGTGACGGCGGCCAGCGCGACGAAGGCATGCGCCGCGGCCGACGTGCCGGACGGGTAGGCGTTGTCGGAGGCGTCCTGCGGCCGCACGACGAGGTCGGAGGCGTCGTCGGCGGTGTCGAAGAAGCCGCCGTCGGGGGCGTCGAAGTGGTCGAGCACGCGGTCGAGCACGACCTGCGCCCGCTCCAGCCAGACCGCGTCGCCCGTGACACCCAGAGTCGCCACGAACGCCTCCGCGACGGTCGCGTGGTCCTCGAGGACCCCGGCGTGCTCACCGGCGACCCCGTCGCGCGACGCGCGCAGGACGTGCCCGCCGTCGCGCAGGTGCACGTCGGCCAGCAGGGTCGCGGCCCGCACGGCTGCCTCGGTGTACCGCTCGTCCTCCAGCAGCACGCCCGCCTCGGCGAGGGCGATCACGGCCAGGCCGTTCCACGCGGCCACGACCTTGTCGTCGCGCGCCGGTCGGGTCCGCTGGGAGCGCGCGTCGAGCAGCCGCGCCCGGATCGTCGTCCACCGGTCCGGGTCGTCGGGGTCCTCCAGCAGCTGCAGGGTCGAGAAGCCGCGCTCGAACGTCCCCGCGCCCGTGACGCCGAGGAGCCGCGCCGTCCAGGCGCCGTCGGAGGCGCCGAGCAGCCGCATCAGCTGGTTCGGGTTCCAGGCGTAGTACGCGCCCTCGTGGACCGCGCCGCTCGGGTCGGCGCTGTCGGCGTCGAGCGCAGAGGCGAAGCCGCCCTCGGGCGTGCCCAGCTCGGCGAGCAGGAAGTCGGCGGTCTCGGCGGCCACCCGCCGCGCGAACGCCTGACGTCGCTCGTCGCCGGAGGCCAGCTCGGCGCGCCACCAGTGGAGGTAGACCCGCAGCAGCTGAGCGTTGTCGTAGAGCATCTTCTCGAAGTGCGGCACCTGCCAGTACCGGTCGACGCCGTAGCGGGCGAACCCGCCGCCGAGCTGGTCGTAGGTGCCGCTGCGCGCCATCGCCTCGCACGTCGTGCGCACCATCTCCAGCGAGCGCTCGGTGCCCGTGCGCGACCAGTGGCGCAGGCACGCCTCCAGCACCATCGACGGCGGGAACTTGGGGCTGCCGGCGTAGCCGCCTGCCTCGTCGTCGTGCTGGCTCGACAGCACCGCCTGCGCGGCGTCGAGCGCCTCGGCGTCCAGGGCGGAGCCACCCGCGTCGACGGTCTCACGCAGGTGCGCGAGCACGTCGGCACCCACCTGCATCACCTCGTCGCGACGGTTCTCCCACGCGTCGGCCAGGGCCTGCAGCACCTGCGTGAACGCCGGGTGCCCCTGGCGCGGCTCCGGCGGGAAGTAGGTGCCGGCGAAGAACGGCTCGCCCGACGGCGCCAGCACGACGGTCATGGGCCAGCCACCCTGACCGGTCATGGCCTGCGTCGCCCGCATGTAGACCGCGTCGACGTCGGGCCGCTCCTCCCGGTCGACCTTCACGTTCACGAAGTGGTCGTTCATGAACTGCGCCGTCGCCGGGTCCTCGAACGACTCGTGCGCCATCACGTGGCACCAGTGGCACGCGGCGTAGCCGACGCTCAGCAGGATCGGGCGGTCGAGCGACGCGGCGAGCGCGAGCGCCTCCTCCCCCCACTCCCACCAGTCGACGGGGTTGTCGGCGTGCTGCAGCAGGTACGGGCTGGTCGCGGCGCTGAGTCGGTTCGGCACACGTCAACCCTGCCAGGCACGCGCCCACCTCGCGCGCGACGCGGGTGAGGGGCGGCGACGCGGGAGGGTCGAGGATGCTGCGTTTGCTACGGGATCCCATCACCAACGCAGAAGCGTTCGATCTCCAGCGCCGTGAGCGGTCGATGATCCGCGTCGTCCCGGTACGGTTCGGCCATGACACCCACCCAGGTCTGGACGACGGCCGCGGTCACGGCGGCGGCGTCCGTGGCCCTCGGAGGCATCGTGCTGCCCGTGGCGTTCTTCTTCGCCTACGCCTTCCGGGACACCGTCGAAGTCGAGCAGCACGCTGTCTTCCTCGCCGGCGTGCTCGTGGCGGCGGGCGTCACGACCGGGATCGCGTGGGTCGTGGCAGCAGCCGCGACCGGGCAGCCTCGCGCTGCGGGGGTCGTGGTGGGTGCCGCGACCGCGGCCACCTACGCCACCGCTCTGGCCGTCGGCACGGTCGTCAGCTTCGCGAACGAGGACCAAGGGTCGGTGACGGCCGACCAGTCGAGCCTGCCGTTCGTGGCCCTGATCGGGCTGTGCCTCGTCGTCATCGCCGCCGGCGCACGCGCTCTCGCGCGCGCCGGTCGGCCGCGCGTCAGTCGCGGCTGACCGGGCCGTCGTCGGCTGACGTGCGGGTGGAGGTCGTCGACGTCGCGTCGTCGGCGTCGCCCTCCCAGGGCTGGGCCGCACGCTTGGTGTGCTTCGCGAACGACTTGGCCAGGAAGAACACGGCCACGGCGAGCAGGGCGACGATCCCGAGGGCGAGCCAGCCGGGACGCACGATGTTCGGGTCGAGACCACGCGGCCGCTCGGCCGTCACCAGGTACGTCACGAGCTCGTTCATGCCGCCATCCTACGGGGCAGCGGCGCCGGGGAGGTCAGCGCAGTCCGGCGAAGAGGTCGTCCTCGGGCACCGTCGTCTCGACCTTGGAGTCGACGAGCTGGTAGTCCTCCGTGGGCCACGCCTCGGCCTGCACCTCGTTGGGGACGGAGAAGAACCAGCCGTCCGGGTCGATCTGCGTGGCGTGCGCGAGCAGGGCGGCGTCGCGCACCGGGAAGTACTCGGCGCACTCGACCCGCGTGGTGAGCCGGGCCTCGTCCTCGGGCTTGCGCTCCCAGTCCTTCATCCGCTCGGCGTACGGGTTCTCCAGGCCGTGCCGCTCGAGCGCCTCGGAGATGGCCGTGAGCTTCTGCCAGTTCCAGCCGAGGTGGTAGTACAGCTTGCTGACCTGCCAGGCCTCGCCGAGCTCGGGGTGCCACGTCGGGTCGGCCGCCTTCTCGTAGGCGAACACGCTGATCTCGTGGCACTTGATGTGGTCGGGGTGGGGGTAGCCGCCGTTCTCGTCGTACGTCGTGAGCACGTGCGGGCGGAACGAGCGGACCAGGCGCACCAGCGGGACCGCCGCCTCCTCGACCGGGACCAGGCCGAAGCAGCCCTCCGGCAGCGGCGGCTTCGGGTCGCCCTCGGGCCACCCCGAGTCGACGAAGCCGAGCCAGTCCTGCTTCACGCCGAGGATCTCGCGGGCGCGGTCCATCTCCTCGCGGCGGATCTCCGTGATGAGCTCGGGGTTGTCCTCGATGCCCGGGTGCTTGAACTGCGGGTTCAAGATGCTGCCGCGCTCGCCACCCGTGCAGGTGACGACGTGCACGTCGATCCCTTCGGCGACGTAGCGGGCGGTCGACGCCGCACCCTTGCTCGACTCGTCGTCGGGGTGCGCGTGCACGTGCATGAGGCGCAGCTTCTCGGTCACCCGGCCAGTCTTCCATCGGACGGAGCACGATGCGGCGCGGGGCCCGTCGTTCGAGCGACGACGGCGGCACCCGACGCCGTGGGGGCGCCTGGAACAATCGAGGGGTGAGCACCCTCGACGCACGCTACGGCCGACGCACCCGCGGCCGCTGGCTGTGGCCCACGGTCGCGGCCGTCGGTGTGCTCATCGGCGTCGCGTGGGCGGCGTGGGTCGCACTCGACACCGACCCCGTCTCCGGCGAGATCCACGGGTACACGGTCGAGTCGCCCACCCGGGTGGTGGCCACGCTCGACGTGCGTCGGCCCGACCCCGTCGCCGCTCGCTGCACGCTCTACGCCCAGGCGCTCGACCACTCCGTCGTCGGCGAGCGGACCGTCGACGTCCCCGCGGGCCGCCGCGAGCGCACCCGGGTGACGGTGCCGATCACCACCGAGCGCGAGGCGGTCACCGCCGTCGTGAGGACGTGCCAAGTCCTGGACTGACTGCTAGGGTGGTCGTTCAACCCCGGGCTCGACGCCTGGGGTTCCGCTTGTTTTCACCTGCATGTCGGCCAGGAGGTTGCATCATGTCGCAGTCCAGCACCGAGACCATCTGGGTCACCCAGGAGGCGTACGACCGGTTGAAGGGCGAGCTGGCGAACCTCAAGGAGGTCGTCATGCCCGACATCACCGAGAAGATCGCGGCCGCACGCGACGAGGGCGACCTCAAGGAGAACGGCGGCTACCACGCCGCCCGCGAGGAGCAGGGCAAGGCCAACGCCCGCATCCAGCAGCTCGAGGACATGCTGCGTCGCGCCGAGGTCGGCGAGAAGCCGGCCGACGACGGCATCGTCGAGGCCGGCATGGTCGTGGGTGTCACCTTCGCCGGTGACGACGAGGTCGAGCGCTTCCTGCTCGGCTCGCGCGAGCTGCTCAGCCTCGACTCCGCCGTCGACCTCGACGTCTACTCCCCCACCTCGCCGCTCGGCGCCGCCATCCTCGGCAAGAAGGTGGGCGACGACGCCTCCTACGAGGCGCCCAACGGCAAGACGCTGACGGTCTCGATCGTCGAGGCCAAGCCGTTCTGAGCACCTGGCCGAAGGCCGGCTCCCGTCGTGGAGCCGGCCTTTCGTCATGCTCCGCGACGGGGGTAGGTTGCGGAGCATGAGCGTCGATGCGGCGAAGCGGGGCTACACCTCGCCCCTGCGCGCGCAGCGGGCGGCCGAGACCCGACGTCGGGTGATCGAGGCTGCCGCGGCCGGCTTCGCCGAGCGGGGCTTCGTGGGCACGACCCTGGCGAGCATCGCGGCCCAGGCCGGGGTGTCGGTCGACTCCGTCGTGTCGGTCGGCAGCAAGGCCTACCTGCTGCTGGAGGCGTTCCGCACCCGCTATGCCGGCACGGGCGACTGGGAGTCGCTGCTCGACGCGTCGACCGCCCAGGAGATCCTGGCCATGACCGACCGCGACGAGGGCCTGGAGGCGATGATCGCCTTCCTCGCCGACGGGCACGCCCGCTCGGCCGACCTCTGGACCGCCCTGCGCGCGACGGCGCAGTTCGAGCCGGTCGTGGCCGAGGGGCTCGCCGAGCTCGTGCGCCTGAAGGGTGAGTCCTTCGAGGTCACGACCCGGTGGATGCTCGACCTCGGGATCCTCGAGCCCGTCGACGAGGCCGACGTGTGGGCGCTGACGGTGCAGATCAACCTGGTGTCGGCCGCGGAGACGTACACGACCCTCGTGCGCGACTACGGGTACACCGACGAGCAGTACCGCGCCTGGCTGCGCCGCACCCTGCCCGTCGTGCGTCCCTGACCACTCGGGCCCGACGACCAGCCCCGGCGACGGGGCTCAGACGAGCCGGTGCCCGAGCCCGGCGAGCCGGTGCAGCGCGTCGGCCGCGTGGTCGGGTCCGCGGGTGGCGACCTGCACGGCCACCTCGACCTCGCGCACCCCGAGGGAGTCCGCCGCCCGGTCGTGCGCGACGTCGAGCACGTTCACCTGCAGGGCCGCCAGGTCGGTCAGCAGGCGCATCAGCTCGCCGGGACGGTCGGAGAACCTGACGCGCAGCTGCATGAACCGGCCCGCTGCAGCGAGACCGTGCCGGATGACGTCGAGCAGGAGCAGGGCGTCGATGTTGCCGCCCGACAGGACCGGCACGACGGGGCCGGCGAACCGATCGGGGTCGTCGAGCAGCGCGGCCACGCCCGCGGCGCCGGACGGCTCGACCAGCATCTTGGCGCGCTCGAGCAGCCCGATGAGCGCGGCGCTCATCGCGTCCTCGCTGACGGTCACGACGTCGTCGAGCTCCTTGGCGATCACCTCGAAGGGGATGAGCCCCGGCTCGGCGACGGCGATCCCGTCGGCCATCGTCGGGCCCATCACGCCCGCGACCGGGTGGCCCTCGGCGAGCGAGCCCGGGTAGGCGGCGGCGTCGGCCGCCTGCACGCCGACGACCGACACGTCGGGTCGGCGCTCGCGCAGCAGCGCGATGCCCGCGGCGAGTCCCCCGCCCCCGAGCGGCACGAGGACGGTGCTGACCTCCGGCAGCTGCTCGATGATCTCGAGCCCGACGGTGCCCTGGCCGGCGAGCACGTCCTCGTGGTCGAAGGGGTGGATCAGCACGGCACCCGTGCGCTCGGCGAACGCCTTGGCGTGCACCAGCGCCTCGGTGACGCCCGTGCCGGCGAACTCGACGTCGGCCCCGTAGCCGCGGGTCGCGGCCACCTTCGGCAGGGCCGCGCCGTCAGGCATGAAGATCGTGGCGCGGGTGCCGAGGAGCTGCGCCGCCAGGGCGACGCCCTGCGCGTGGTTGCCGGCGCTCGCCGCGACGACGCCACGGGCACGCTCCGCGTCGGACAGTCCGGCGATGCGCACGTAGGCGCCGCGAATCTTGAACGATCCGGTGCGCTGCAGGTTCTCGCACTTGAGGTGCACGTCGGTGCCCACCCGCTGGCTGAGCCACCGCGAGTGCGCCATCGGCGTGCGCTCCACCACCGGCGCGAGCAGGTCGCGCGCGGCCTCGACGTCCCTCAGGTCGACCATGACGTCAGCCTAGGCGCTCACGTCCGGTCCCCCGACAGGCGACGGCAGGCGTCAGGCCTGCTCGGCCCTGACCTCGGGCGGGTCGTCCTCGGGGAGTCCGTCGTCGGCGACGGGTGTGCCCGACTCCTCGACGAGGTGGCGCACGATGCCGTTCAGGCAGGCGACGAGCGGCACGGCCACCAGCGCGCCGACGATGCCGGACACGGTGATGCCGGCGGCGATGGCGATGATGATCGCCAGCGGGTGCACCGCGACGAAGCGGCCCATGAGGAACGGCTGCAGCACGTGCGACTCGAACTGCTGCACCGCCACCACCGCGGCCAGCATGATCAGCGCGACGATCGGGCCCTGCGCCACCAGCGCCACGAGCACGGCGACCATGCCGGACACGAGCGCTCCGACGATCGGGACGAACGCGCCGAGGAAGACGAGGACACCGATGGCGAACGCCAGCGGCACACCGAGCAGCCACGCGGAGACCGCGATGCCGATGGCGTCGGTGAGGGCGACCAGCACGGTGGCTCGGACGAAGCTGGTGAGGCTGGCCCAGGCCGTCTCGCCGGAGCTGTGCACCTTCGCACGCGCCGACCGCGGGAAGAGCGCGACGGCGAACGCCCAGATGCGGTTGCCCTCGTAGAGGAAGAAGAACGACGCGAACAGCGCGATGAAGAAGCCGGCGACGAAGTGCGTCAGCGTGGTGCCCACGGCGGCCAGCTGGTCGACCGCGGCCCGCTCCCCGAAGGTGCGGATGGCGTCCTCGACCTGGTCGACGTAGCGGTCGAGCTGGGTCTCGCTCAGCCCGAGGGGTCCGTTCTGGGCCCAGTCCTGCACCTGGGCGATGCCCGCGATGACCTGCGCCTTGAGGTCGTAGAACTGGGTCGACAGCTGCTGCCCGACCAGAGTGAGCAGCCCGAAGAACCCGCCGAGCATGACGAGGACGACGATCGCCGTGGCCAGGAGACGCGGCAGCCCGCGACGGTCGAGCCAGTCGACGGCACCGATCGTGAGCGCCGTGCCGAGCAGCGCCACCGCGATGGGGACGGTCACCTCGGAGAAGAAGCTCAGCAGCCAGTAGAGCGCGTAGCCGGCGACGCCGAGGACGAGGAGACGCCACGCCCACGCCGTCGCGATCTCCACGCCGACAGGGATCTCCGGCCGCGTGCTCACCTGCATGCTCCCGTCACAGGACCGACACTAGCGGGAACAGCCAGCCGCGCAGTGTCGTTGACCCCGGTGGACCCAAGGAGAGTGATCCGATGATCTTCGGAACCCGCAAGACCGAGCTCCCCGACGCGCAAAACGCCCTGCCCGGACGCTCCGAGCGTCCGTTCGCCGTCGGCACCACGCACCGTGTGCTCGGCACCCCGATCGAGACCCCGCTCGACTCCGGCGTCGTGCCGGACGGCTTCGAGGTCGCGGTCGTCGGGCTGGGCTGCTTCTGGGGCGAGGAGAAGACGTTCTGGGAGGTTCCCGGTGTCTGGTCGACGTCGGTCGGCTACGCCGGCGGCCTGACCCCGAACCCCACCTACGAGGAGGTGTGCACCGGCCGCACCGGTCACGCCGAGGTCGTGCGCATCGTGTTCGACCCCGCGAAGGTGAGCTACGCCGACCTGCTCAAGGTGTTCTGGGAGAACCACGACCCCACGCAGGGGATGCGTCAGGGCAACGACCGCGGCACCCAGTACCGCTCCGTCCTGCTCACCACGAGCGAGGAGCAGCAGCGCCAGGCCGAGGAGTCGCGCGAGCGCTACCAGGAGCAGATGACCAAGGCCGGCTACGGCCGCATCACCACGGCCATCCAGCCGCTGCAGGACTACTACTACGCCGAGGAGCTGCACCAGCAGTACCTCGCGAAGAACCCGTTCGGCTACTGCCCGCTGCACGCCACGGGCGTCTCGTACGCCTGAGAGCTGCCGGAGCGAGGTCCCGTCACGCCCACGCGTGGCGGGACCTCGTCGTTTCTGCACCGCGACGGCGAGCGCCTGCCCTACGCTCGCGCCGTGGACATCGGCATCCTGATCCTCCTCGGCGTGCTCGCCACCTTCGTGGCCGGCCTGGCTGCGTACCGGGTCCTCGACGCCGCGCTCGGGCGACGTGCGGCGAACGGCTTCCTGCTCCTCGCCCTGACCCTCGTGCTCGCGCTCACCACCGTCGCCCTGGTCTTCACCGCCGCCTTGCACACGAGCGACGGGCTGTGAGTCGATGCGGGACCGGGCAGCGGTGCGCGAGGGCGTCCTGGCCCTCGCGGTCGAGCTGGTCGTCGCCGTCGCCCTGTGGGCCGGGGTCGTCACCACCGCCGGGTGGCTGTCCATCCTGATCGGTGTCGTCGCGGGCCTCGTCACGCTCCACCTGCTGGTCACGGCCATCCTGCTCGTCGGGGCCCGTCTCGGCCTGCGGGCGCTCCAGCGGTGGATCGACGATCTCCCTCCCCACGAGCGCCACCGGCTGCGCTGAGGAGTGGGACGGACGTTCCGATCCGACGCCGGTCGGTGTAGAACATGGCCATGAGCCCCGACCGCCCGAACCGCGCCGACGTCGCGTCCGTCCTGCTGCTGGTCCTGTTCGTCGTCTCCTTCTTCCTCGGCGAGAACGCCTGGCTCGGCGCCATCGTGGTCGCGTTCCCGACCATCGTGTTCCTGCAGGCGTCGCACTGGATCCGCCGCTGACGGCCTGTGCTCACGAGGATCGGCGCATGCCCGACTGGGCGCGATCGCCTCGTCGAGATGTGATGCGCGCGCAGATGGGATGAGATGGGGGTACCCGAGTCGAGGGAGGGACCGTGCCACACCTGTCGACACCTGCCCCAGCCCTTGACGGGGTCTGACGTGACCGCAGCCGTCGGGCGCCCCTCCCCCGTCGTCGAGGACGCGATGCTGCGCCGGCCGAAGTCGTGGCCGATGAGCCTGACCGTCGGCGACGCCCGTGAGGTGCTCGGCGACGACCACCTGCACGCGATCCTCGTCGTCGAGGGGGCGCTGCTGCGCGGCGTGATCGTGGAGGGCGACGTCCCGGACGACGCCAGGAACGACCAGCCTGCCCTCGTCCATGCCCGGCTGGAGGGTCGCACCGTGCGGGTCGGCACCACGCTGGACGAGGCCCGCGAGCTCCTCGAGCAGTCCCGGTCGCGCCGGCTCGCCGTCGTCGACGCCGCAGGCGCCCTCGTCGGGCTGCTGTGCCTGAAGCGGCACGGTCGGGGATTCTGCTCCGACGCGGGCGTCGAGGCCCGGCGCGCGTCCCGCGCGAGCGAGCGCCCCGTCTAGGAGGGACTCCGCACGACGGCCCACTGGTTCGGGAATGCAACGACCTGCGTCGACGTTGTCGCCGTTCGGGCCCGACGCGTCGGCCGCCCGCCCGCCGTCGACCTGCTCCGAGGAGACCCATGACCACCACCCGGCCCGTCCAGCGGTGGGCGTTCGGCATGCTCCTGGCCCTCGTCGCCGTCTCGCTCGGCGTCTCCGGTGCGCCCGCGCCCCTCTACGCGCTCTACGCGCAGGAGTGGGGCTTCGCGCCGCTCACGACGACCATCGTGTTCGCGGTCTACGCCGTCGCAGCGCTCGCTGCCGTGCTCGTCACCGGGTCGATCTCCGACCGCTACGGCCGACGTCCGGTGCTCATGGTCGCCGCGCTGCTGATCCTCGCCGGCCTCGGCCTGTTCATGGCGGCCGACTCCGTGGTGTGGCTGCTGGCCGCCCGCATCCTGCACGGCCTGGGCGTCGGTGCGGTGGTGGTCGTCGCCTCGGCCGCCCTGCTCGACCTGCGGCCCGACGAGGGCGACCGCACCGGCCGGATCACCGGCGTCGTGTTCAACAGCGGCATCGCGGTCGTGCTCGTCGCCGTGTCGCTCATCGTCGACCGTGGGCCCGCTCCCACGGTGCTGCCCTACGCGATCCTCGCCGGCATCGTCGCAGTGCTCCTGCTGGGGCTGCTCGTCATGCGCGAGCCGCACACGGAGGAGCGCGCCGTCCGCCTGCACGTGGCACGGCCTCGCGTCCCGCGCGAGATCGCCGCGCACTTCCGGTTCTCGGCCCTGGGCGTGATGGCGTCGTGGTCGGTGCTGGGCGTGCTCCTGTCGCTCTACCCGCGGATCGCGTCGGAGGCCATCGGTGCCACGTCGGTGCTGTTCGGCGGGGCGGTCGTCGCCGCGTCGGCCGCGGCGTCGGCCCTCAGCCAGGCGGTCGGGGCGCGCTGGCCCGCCCGCACGAGCGCCATCGTCGGCGACTTCGGCACCGCCGCCTCCCTCGTGCTCTGCGTGCCCGCGGTCGCATGGGGCCATGCCTGGGGCATCGCCGCGGCCTCGACGCTCGTCGGCCTGTTCTTCGGCCTCGCGTTCGGCGGGTCGCTGCGCCACCTGACCCAGCACGTGCCGTCGGCCCACCGTGGGGAGGTCATGTCGGCGTTCTACGTGCTCGCCTACAGCGCCATGGCCGTGCCGACGGTGCTCGCCGGCTGGGCCGCCACGATCTGGACCCCGCGGACGATCTTCGCGCCGTTCATGGTCACGGTCGCCGTCGCCTGCACGGCGGCGGCCGTGATGGGGCTGCGCTCGCGCGCCGAGCAGCGCGCCGCCGAGGTCGAGGCCCCGGTGGCCGTCGCGTCGTGAGCGAGTCGCTCGACGACCTGCCCGAGGTGGCCGACCTCGCCGGCCCGGGCATGCGCCTGCTGCTGGTCGGCATCAACCCCAGTCCGCTGACCGCCCGCACCGGGTACCACTTCGCGCACCCGGGCAACCGCTTCTACCCAGCCCTGCGCCGCGCCGGTGTCCTGCCCGAGGCGGCGAGGACGCCCGAGCTGGCGGCGCCCGTCCTCGTCGAGCGGGGCGTCGGGATCACCAACCTCTCGCCCCGACCCACGGCACGGGCCGACGAGCTGGACGACGAGGAGGTGCGCGCCGGTCGTGAGCGCGTCACCGCTGCCGTCCGCGCGCACGGTCCGCGGGTGGTCGCCGTGGCCGGCGTCACGAGCTACCGGGTCGCGTTCGCCGACCGGCGGGCCCGGCTCGGCCGCCAGGCGCACGACCTCGAGGGGGCCGAGCTCTGGGTCGTGCCCAACCCCAGCGGACTCAACGCGCACGCGACGATCGACTCCCTCGCCCGCGACTACCGCGAGGTCGCGGAGGCCGCCGGCGTGCCGCTCGACGACGTCCCGACGTTGCCCTGACCGTCGTTCGCCATCGGCGAACGCACACGGTCCTTGTCAGGGGAATTGAGTCGACTAGACTCAAGTTGAACTGGATGTCCGGTCGCGGTGGCCGGACCGAACGACCCACCAGGAGGACCATCATGAGCAACGTCTCCGTCTTCACCCGCCGTGACCCCTTCGCCGAGTTCGACTCGCTGGTCCGCAGCGCGTTCAGCCCGACCCAGGGCTCGGCAGCCCGCCTCGACTTCACGCCCGCCGTCGAGACCGTCCGTGACGGCGACGACGTCGTCGTGCGGCTCGAGCTTCCCGGCATCGACGTCTCGAACGACGTCTCCGTCGAGGTGACCGGCGGACGCCTGGTCGTCAAGGGCGAGCGTCGCGACCAGCGCACCGAGGAGGACGGCGAGAACAGCCGCCGGATCAGCGAGATCCGCTACGGCTCGTTCGAGCGCACCTTCGGGCTCCCCGGCCACGTCACGGCCGACGCCATTAGCGCCTCCTACGACGCCGGCATCCTGTCGGTCCGCGTGGCCGGTGTGTTCGCCGGCACCGAGCCGACCCGGATCGAGATCACGCAGGGCTGATCCCATCCGCGCACAGCGCCCCCGTCACCCCTGGTGGCGGGGGCGCTGCACGTCAGAGGCCGAGTCGGCGCCCGGCGGCCGCGAACACGCTCTGGTAGCGCGAGCCGAGCAGTCGCACCGAGAGGTCGAGGACGTGGGCGTCGGCGCCCACGAGCACGCGCGCCTTGCCCTTCTCCACGCCCGCGAGGATGACCTGCGCCGCCTTCTCCGGCGACGTGCGGGCCACCTTGTCGAAGGACCGCGCGAGCTCGTCGTGGTCGCGCCCCTCGGCCTGGTCGGCGTTGCGGGCGATGTTCGTGGCGATGCCGCCGGGGTGCACGCACGTGACCTTGACCGGTCGCTGGGCCAGCGCCATCTCCTGGCGCAGCGACTCGGTGAACCCGCGCACCGCGAACTTGGCGGCGTTGTAGGCGCTCTGCGACGGCATCGAGAACATGCCGAAGATGCTGGAGATGTTGACGACGTGACCGTCGCCGGACTCCACGAGGTGCGGCAGGAAGGCCTTCGTGCCGTGGACGACGCCCCAGAAGTCGACGTCCATGATCTTCTCGACGTCCTTGTACGACATCTCCTCGACGGTGCCGGAGTAGGCGATGCCTGCGTTGTTGAAGACCAGGTTCACGCGACCGAGGTCGGCGACGACGTCGCGGGCGTACTCCTCGACGCGCTCACGCTCGGCGACGTCGACGAGGTCGCCGCGCACGCGCGCGCCGGTGGCCTCCACGAGGCGCTGCGTCTCGGCCAGTCCGGCGGCGTCGACGTCGCAGACGGCGACCGTGGCGCCGCGTCGGCCGAGCTCGACCGCGAGCGCACGCCCGATGCCGGAGGCGGCCCCCGTCACGACGGCGACCTTGTGGCTGTAGTGGGTCATGCGCTGCGTCCTCTCGAGTCCAGATACCGTCGGTATCCGAAATGAGCGTAGGGCACGCCGCCCGCACGAGGCAACCCTCGCGACTCGTTCACCGCACGGCCTGGGTCTTTCGGCCCTACGCTCGTCGCGTGACGACGTTGCTGATGCCGCCCGGAGTGCGGGAGGCCCGCCCCGAGGACGTGGCCGACATCGTCGCCATGGTGCGTGAGCTCGCCGACTACGAGAAGGCCGTCGACCAGGCACGGATGACGTCGGTGCAGCTCTACGAGGCGCTGTTCGGTGCCGACCCGCCGGCCCACGCCCTCGTCGCGCAGTCCGGAGAGGGCCGGGTCGTCGGCTTCGCCCTCTGGTACCGGACGTTCTCGACCTGGGACGGCGTGCCCGGCATCCACCTCGAGGACCTCTACGTGCGGCCCACCCGGCGCGGCAGCGGCATCGGACGTGGCCTGCTCACCGCGCTCGCGCGGATCGCGACCGAGCGTGGCTACTCGCGCGTGGAGTGGGACGTGCTGCGCTGGAACTCCCCCGCGATCCGGTTCTACGAGTCGCTGGAGGCCGTGCCGCAGGAGGAGTGGCTGGCGTACCGGCTGACCGGCAAGACGATCGCGCGCCTCGCGGAGTCCTGAGCTCGGGACGCCCGCCTCAGGCGAGGAACGCGGTGCGCAACCGCTCGACGGTGCCGGCGTCGCCACCCACCGCGGCGAACCACGCGTCGACACCGCCGGGGTGCTGCTGCCAGCGGTCGAGGACGTGCTCGATCGCCTCGCGCGGCACGGTGAGGAAGGCCGCAGGCACCGGCGGGTGGTCCGAGCCCGGGGCGCGCAGCCGCGCGTCGATCGCGGCGGTGGCGTGCTCGGTCAGCATGTAGTCGGCGGCGACGTCGTCGCGCGGGACGCCCAGCAGCCGCAGCAGCAGGGCCACGGAGATGCCGGTGCGGTCCTTGCCTGCCGCGCAGTGCACCAGGGACGCTCCGCCCTCGGCCGCCGTGCTCGCGACCTCGTCGACCAGCTGGACGAGCAACGGGCCCGCGGTGTCGAGGACCTTGCCGTAGAGGTGCGTCAGCGTCGGCGTGTCCTCGTGCCAGCCGGGAGCGAGCGACGACAGCAGCGACAAGGTGACGACCCGCGGGCCGAGGGGCGCGAGCGGGTGCGGCCCGCCGTGCTCCATCGAGGAGCGCAGGTCGACGACGAGGGCGGGCGGCCAGGGCGTACCGTCGGGCACGGTGTCGGTGGGCTCGGGGACGCCGCTGCGCAGCAGCAGACCGGTGCGCACGGTGGCGCCGTCGTGGCCGACCACGCCGCCCACGTCGCGGAAGTTCGGGAGGGTGACGCTCACGCGGCTCATCGTAGGTGTGAGCACCCACACCCCCGTCGGGCGGCGCCTGGGGGCGCCCGCCGTCGCGCGGACCTCTAGCATGGCGACGTGAGAGCCCCGAACAAGATCGCGTCCCAGGTCGCGGTCGGAGGGCTCGCCGCCGTCGCCGGCTACTGGGGCGTCGTCTTCGGCGAGATCGTCGTCGCCAAGCGGGCGATCGGCGTCACCGACGCCCGGCCCCCGCGCGCCGACGGCGTGTACGGCGAGGACCTCCCCCGCGATCCCGTCCGCTGCCTGGTGCTGGGCGACTCGGCCGCCGTCGGGTACGGCATGAGCCGTGCCGACGCGACCCCGCCGGCGATGCTCGGCATCGGTCTGGCGCACGTCCTCGACGCGCAGGTCGAGATCCGCTCCGAGGCCGTGGTCGGTGCTGTGACATCGGACCTGCGCGACCAGATCGAGGCGGCCGGCGACTTCGACCCCGACCTCGTCGTGATCATCATCGGCACGAACGACGTGACCCACCGCGTGCCCGCGTACCAGTCGACACGGCTGCTCGGCTCGGCCGTGCGGCGCCTGGTCGACGGCGGCGCGCAGGTGGTCGTGGGCACGTGTCCCGACCTCGGGACGGTGCGCCCGATCCCGCAGCCGCTGCGCTGGATCGCCCGCCGCAAGAGCCGTGCGCTCGCCCGCAAGCAGACGGTCGCCGTGGTGCGGGCCGGTGGTCGCGCGGTCTCGCTGGGCAGTCTGCTGGGCGTCCTGTTCACCGAGAAGTACGACGTGATGTTCGGCGAGGACCGCTTCCACCCGTCGGAGACGGGCTACGCCAACATGGTGTCGGTGCTGGTGCCGTCGCTCGCCGCGGCCTGGCGCGAGCGCGACCGCGACTTCGCCGTCGCCCACTTCGGCGGCTCCCCCGGCACGATGTCGCTCACCGACGCCGCGGAGCGCGCCGGCGAGCGTGAGGGCACCGAGGTCACCCGCGACGGCCGCTGGGCCCGCATCCTCCGCCGCCGCTGACCCCCAGCGACCGCCTGGAGTGGTCTCGATACGCCTCCCCTTGCTGGCGCTCGTGGAGGCACTCGACCAGCGGAGGTTCTCGCTGGTCGAGTAGTCCGAGCGAGCTTGCGAGGCTCGGACGTATCGAGA
>NZ_LUNH01000082.1:0-11179 GCF_001628525.1 Aeromicrobium sp. REDSEA-S38_B2
GCCGTGGGCGACGGCCGCGGCGAGCGCGGTGGCGTCGTCCGCTCCGGCCTCGCGGGCCAGGAGCAGCCCGGCGAGCGAGGAGTCGCCCGCGCCGACGGTGCTGCGCGGCGTGACCGGCGGGGGGGCGCAGAACCAGGTGCCGCGGGCGGTGGCGAGGACGGCCCCGGTGGCGCCGAGCGTCAGCAGCACCTCCGCCGGACCGCGCTCGGCACGGAGGCGCTGGGCCTCGTGCGCGGCGAGCTCGGGGTCGGCCTCGATCGCGTCGCCGTCGCCGCCGATGAGCTCGACGAGCTCGTGCCCGTTGGGCTTGACCAGGTCGGGTGCCGTCGACGGGTCGGCCAGCGCGGCCGCGAGCGCCGCCCCCGACGTGTCGACCGCGACCGTGGCGCCCACGGCGCGCAGCCGCGGCACCAGACCGGCGTAGAGGTCGGCGGGTACGCCCGGGGGCAGCGAGCCGCACAGCGCGACCCACGACGCACCGCGGGAGGCGTCGACGAGGGTGCCGACGAGCGCCCCGAGCTCCGTGGCGTGCAGCGGGGTGCCCGGCGCGTTGAGCTTGGTGGTGGTGCCGTCGGGCTCGGCGAGGGTGAGGTTGACGCGGGTGGCGCCCGCGATCGGGACCTGCACGACGGCGAGGCCGGTGGGCTCGAGCGACGTGACGACGGGGTCGCCCGGGGCGGCCGGGACCACGGCCCGGACGTCGACGCCCGCCGCCTGGACCACACGGGCGACGTTGATGCCCTTGCCGCCCGGCTGGTCGGTCGAGGCCGACGTGCGCAGCACCGCGCCGCGCTCGAGCGGCCCGTCGAGGCAGACCAGTCGGTCGATCGCGGGGTGCGCGGTGAGCGTGACGATCATGCGACCACGACCTCGAGGCCGGCGCGCTCGAGCCGCGAGACCTGCTCGCGCGTGACGTTCTTGTCGGTGACGACCACGTCGAGCTCGTCGATGGAGGCGAAGCTCATGGCGTACTCGGTGTCGATCTTCGAGGAGTCCGCGAGGACGACCACGCGACGGGCCGCGGCCACGAGCGCCCGCTTGACCGCCGCCTCCTCGACGTCGGGCGTCGTGAGCCCGCGCTCGAGGCCGATGCCGTTGGCACCGATGAAGGCGACGTCGGGACGCATGCGCCCGTAGGCGGCGACGGTGTCGGCACCGACCGCGGCGGCCGTCGTCGGGCGGACGCGGCCGCCCACCACGAGGAGCGAGACGCCCTCGTGCCGCGCGAGCCGGCCGGCGACGTCGATGCCGTGCGTCACGGCGTCGAACGCGGCGTCAGCGGGCAGCGCGTCGACGAGGGCGGCGGTGCTGGTGCCGGCGTCGAACGCGACCCAGCCGTCGGTGTCGGGCAGGAGCGCGAGCGCGGCCTGCGCGATCGCCTCCTTCTCCGGCGCGTGCTGGGTGGCACGGTCCGTGACGGCGAGCTCCGCGGCCTGGGCCACGGTGCGGGCGACGGCTCCGCCGTGCACGCGACGGGCCAGGCCGTGGCGCTGCAGCACGTCGAGGTCGCGACGGATGGTCTCGCCGGAGACCCCGAGCTCGTCCGCGGCGTCGACGACGCTCACTCGGCCGTGCTCGCTGAGGCGGGCGGCGAGGAGTGCGCGGCGTTCGGCGGCGTACACGAGTGCTCCTGGGGTCCGGTCCACGTCCCACGACACGATGCAGGGGGGTGCAGGGTGTCCTGCGTCACCGCGTTGTGTGGATTTGTGTGGATTTGATGTTGATGTCTGCTGTTCTACGCGATAGTCTCGGGCCATGTCAAGCATGTCGGGCACATCCCCACAGATTTCCATGACGGCGGTCACCCTCACCGGGACCCCCGTGGTCGCCGGCGTCGGGCACGGCGCCGTGCTGGTGCCCGGCGACCGTCCCCACGTCCCCTCCGACGAGCCCGCGCGCGACGACACGGCCGAGCTCTTCGCCACCGCGGCGGCCACCGTCGCCGGCCGCCTGCAGGAGCGCGCAGCCCTCGCCAGCGGGTCCGCCTCGGAGGTCCTGAGCGCCACGGCCGCCCTCGTGCAGGACCGCGGCCTCGCCGCCCTCGTCGCCAAGCACGCCAAGACGGGCAGCGGCCCGGCCACCGCGACGTCGCGCGCCGTCGACGAGCTCGTCGCCATGTTCACCGCCGCCGGCGGGCTCATGGCCGAGCGCGTCACCGACCTGCGCGACGTGCGCGACCGCGTGGTGGCCGAGCTGCTCGGCCAGCCCGAGCCCGGCGTCGGCGTGCCCTCGGAGCCGTCGGTGCTGCTCGCCGACGACCTCGCACCGGCCGACACCGCCGGCCTCGACCCGGCCCTCGTGGTCGGCATCGCCGTCCGGCTGGGCGGCCCCACGAGCCACACGGCCATCATCGCCCGTCAGCTCGGCATCCCCTGCGTCGTCGGCGTGAGCGACCTGCCCGACGAGCTGCCCGACACCGCGCTCGTCGACGGCGGCACGGGCGAGGTCGTGCTGTCGCCCGATCCCGCCGCGGCCGCCTCGCGCGCCGAGGCCGACGCCGAGCGCCGCGCCGCGAGCGCCGCCTGGGAGGGGCCGGGGCGCACCGCCGACGGTCACGCCGTGCAGGTGCTCGCCAACGTCCAGGACGCCAAGGGCGCCGAGCGTGCCGCGCAGGAGCCGGTCGAGGGATTCGGCCTCTACCGCACCGAGCTGAGCTTCCTCGACCGGCCGTCCGAGCCGACCGTGCAGGAGCAGACCGACGTCTACGGCGCCGTCCTGGCTGCGGCGGGGTCGGGC
Source organism: Aeromicrobium sp. REDSEA-S38_B2 (assembly GCF_001628525.1). Taxonomy (NCBI): domain Bacteria; kingdom Bacillati; phylum Actinomycetota; class Actinomycetes; order Propionibacteriales; family Nocardioidaceae; genus Aeromicrobium; species Aeromicrobium sp. REDSEA-S38_B2. The sequence continues at coordinate 2,737 of NZ_LUNH01000082.1, forward strand.
AAGGTCGTCGTGCGGACGCTCGACGCCGGTTCGGACAAGCCGCTCGCGTTCGCCGACATGGGCACCGAGGCCAACCCCGCGCTCGGCGTCCGCGGCCTGCGCGTCGGTCGCCGTCTGCCGGAGCTGCTCGCCCACCAGCTCGACGCGGTGGCCGCCGCCTCGCAGACGTCGGAGGCGACCGTCTGGGTCATGGCGCCGATGGTCTCGGTGCCGTCGGAGGCTGCTGCGTTCGCCGCGGAGTGCCGCACCCGAGGACTGACGCCCGGCGTGATGATCGAGACGCCGTCGGCCGCGCTGCTCGCCGAGCGGGTGCTGGAGCACGTCGACTTCGTGTCGATCGGCACGAACGACCTCAGCCAGTACACGTTCGCGGCCGACCGCATGTCGGCCGAGCTCGGCGACCTGACCGACCCCTGGCAGCCCGGCCTGCTCGTGCTGGTCGAGGCCGTGGCCCGCGCCGGCGAGCGCACCGGCAAGCCGGTGGGGGTGTGCGGCGAGGCCGCCGCCGACCCCGCACTCGCCTGCGTGCTCGTCGGCCTCGGCGTCACCTCCCTGTCGTGCGCGGCGTCGGCCGTGCGACCCGTGGGCGCGCGGCTCGCGTCGGTGACGCTCGATCAGTGCCAGCAGGCCGCGCGAGCCGCCCTGGCCGCCGCCGACCCCGCCTCCGCCCGCGAGGCCGTCGCCGCCGTCCTCGACGCCTGACGCGCTGCTGGTTCCCATCACGTGATGGGAACCAGCAGCTCAGCATGGCGATCCCTCGCTCACCCCGGGAATCATCCGCAGGTGAGCGCGGAAGAACCAGGGTGAGTGGCGGGGCGGTCAGCGGCGCCAGAGGTGCCGCATGATCGGCAGCATCCCGGACATGACGGCCACGGCGAAAAGCACGAACCCCACCGCGGAGACGTAGGGACTCAGCGTCGACATCGTCTCGTTCGGCAGCGACTCCCCCAGGATCCCCAGGAGCACCCCGACCGCGAAGACCGGGAACACGACCAGGGTGCGACGTCGCAGACGGCGCATGCGACCCATGATCTCCTCGCGCTCCACGTCGTCCTCCTCCGGCGTGCCCCGCGTCCCGTCGCGCCGTGGCGGCATCGGGCGCCCGAACGACAACGGCCCGTTGAACCCGTGGAACGCGCAGAGGCCGATCACGACGAACGCGATGCCGAACAACACGCCGCCGACGGGCAGCATCCACCCGATCCCGTGGGTGTCGCCGTAGCCGAGCAGCCCGACGCCGACCGCGCCGAGCGGGAAGACCATGAACGCGCGCGCGAGCAGCCCGGCCTGCGTGAGGTCCTTGAACGGCTTCACCGGGGTCTCCTGTCGTCGACGCTCGACCGACATCCTGGCGCGCGCCGACGTCCGCCGCCCGCCGAACGGTGCGTCCACACTGCGAGACCGTCCCCATGCGACGTCGACGAGGCGCACGGTGGGACGACACCGACGTCGACCCCGGAGCCCGCCATGACCCTCACCGCGCCCGACCCGACCACCACCCGCTCGCGCGTGGAGGTCGCGCCCGTGGGGGCGCGGATCGGTGCCGTCGTGTCCGACGTGCGGCTCGGTGGCGACCTGACGGCCGAGGAGGTGCACGACGTCCGCGCGGCGCTCCTGCGTCACAAGGTCGTGTTCGTCCGCGGGCAGCACCACCTCGACGACGCCGACCACCACGCGTTCGCAGCCCTGCTCGGCACGCCGACGTCGCCGCACCCCACCGTGCGCGGCGCGGCCAACGCGGTCCTGCCCATCGACTCCTCCCACGGCAAGGCCAACGCCTGGCACACCGACGTGACCTTCGTCGACCGGGTGCCCGCCATCAGCGTGCTGCGCGCGGTGACCCTCCCGCCCTACGGCGGCACCACCGTGTGGGCCAACACCGCGGCCGCCTACGCCGACCTGCACCCGGCGCTGCAGGCGATGGCCGACCGGCTGTGGGCCGTGCACACCAACCGCTACGACTACGCCGCCGACGTCGACGAGCAGCGCATCGGCGGCATCGACGTCCGCGAGGAGGCCTACCGCGAGGAGTTCGGTTCGCGCCTGTTCGAGGCCGAGCACCCCGTCGTCCACGTGCACCCCGAGACCGGCGAGCGCTCGCTGCTCCTCGGCCAGTTCGTGAAGCGGCTCGTCGGCCTCTCCACCCGCGACTCCGCCGACGTCTTCGAGCTGCTGCAGCGCGAGGTGACCCGGCTCGAGAACACCGCCCGCTGGAGCTGGCAGCCGGGCGACGTCGCGATCTGGGACAACCGCGCGACGCAGCACTACGCGGTCGCCGACTACGACGACCACCACCGCGTCATGCACCGCATCACGGTGGCCGGGACCGTCCCGGTGAGCACCGACGGCGTGCGCTCCACGCTGCGCCAGGGCGACGCGTCGGCCTACTCGGCCTGACCGGTCTCAGACCTCGCGTCGCGAGATCGGGAAGAGGATCGCCTCGCGGATGCCGACGCCCTGCAGCAGCATGACCAGGCGGTCGACGCCGAGACCCAGGCCGCCCGCGGGAGGCATGCCGAACTCCAGCGACCGCAGGAAGTCCTCGTCGACGTCCATCGCCTCGGGGTCGCCTGCGGCTGCCAGGCGCGCCTGCTCCTCGAGCCGCTCACGCTGGATGACGGGGTCGTTGAGCTCGGTGTACGCGGGCGCCAGCTCGACGCCGTTGATGATGAGGTCCCACGCCTCCACGAGGCCCGGCGTGCTGCGGTGCTTCTTGGCGAGCGGTCGCACGGCCTCGGGGTAGTCGCAGACGAACGTCGGCTGGACCAGGGTGTGCTCGACGAGCTTCTCGAACAGCTCGAGCACGATCTCGCCGGGTCCCCAGTGGTCCTGCAGGGCGACGTCGAGGCGTGCGGCGTGCGCGGTCAGCGTCTCCTGCGGCGTGTCGACGTCGACGGTCTCGCCGACCGCCTCGCCCACGAGCTCGTGAATGGTCGCGCGCCGCCAGGGCGCCTCGAGGTCGATGTCGGTGCCGTCGCGTCCGGGCACCACCGTCTTGCCCACCGCGCGCGCGGCGTCGACGACGAGGTCGCGGGTCAGCTCGGCCATCGTGTCGTAGGAGCCGTACGCCTCGTACGCCTCCAGCATCATGAACTCGGGGTTGTGGGTGTTGTCGACGCCCTCGTTGCGGAACGTCTTGCCGATCTCGTAGACCCGGTCGATGCCGCCCACGAGCGAGCGCTTGAGGTGCAGCTCCAGGGCGATGCGCAGCAGCGCGTCCTCGTCGAAGGCGTTGACGTGGGTGTGGAAGGGCCGCGCGGCGGCGCCGCCGTTGGTGTGCTGCAGCACGGGCGTCTCGACCTCGACGTAGCCGCGCTCGTCGAGCGTGCGGCGCAGCGACTGCAGCACCTTCGCCTTCACGCGCACCGTCTCGCGGGCCTCGGGACGGACGATGAGGTCGACGTAGCGCATGCGGCTGCGCGCCTCGTCCGACAGCGGCTTGTGCTCGTTGGGCATCGGACGCAGCGTCTTGGCGGCGATCGCCCACGACGACGCCTGCACGCTCAGCTCGCCGCGGCGGGACGTGATGACCTCACCCGTCACCGCGAGGTGGTCGCCGATGTCGACGAGCTGCTTGAAGCGGTCGAGCGACTCTTCCCCCACGCCGTCGAGGGAGACCATGGCCTGCAGGGCGGTGCCGTCGCCCTCGCGCAGCGACACGAACACCAGCTTGCCCGTGCCCCGCCGGAAGATGACGCGTCCGGCGACCGTGACGACGTCGCCGGAGTGGTGGTCGGGGCCGAGCGCCTCGGCGTCGTACGCGTCGCGCACCTGCGTGATCGTGTGCGTGATCCCCAGGTCGACCGGGTAGGGCTCGATGCCCGCGTCGATGAGCTGCTGCCGCTTCTCGCGACGGATCCGCAGCTGCTCGGGCAGGTCGTCGACCGCGTTCTCGTCGGGGGTCCGGGGGGAGTCGCTCACGGGACGATAGCCTAGTTGGGGCTGTGCGGAGGCGTTCGGGGAGACACCCTCGCCGCACGTGGCACGAGTGACCTGCGACGGGTCGACGAGGTCGAGCCACAGCTCGACGGGCTGCGCCGCGGGGCCTCGCGACCATTCACTACGGTTGTCCGCTGCAGAGCTCCTGCGGCGCGGTACCGCACGCCGCGTAGGTCCAGCCGCGTTTCGTCGTGCGGTAGGTGGTCCCGCCGACCTCGTAGGTGAAGCCGAAGGAGCGGACGACATAGCCCTCGCGCGGCACCTCGATGCTCAGCACCAGGGACAAGGGCGTCAGCACGTCGCAGGGTGCCGAGAGCCGCGCGCCGCGGATCGGGCTCCAGGTGCCGCCGTACTCCGCCGCGACGGTGGAGGGCTCGCCGACGGCGGTCAGGAAGCCGATCCGCTCATCGCTGCCGCGGTGCAGGTAGCCCGTCACGGGGCCGCCGGTACCGACGGTGCGTCCGTTCACCTGCAGCGAGCGGACGACCGCCTTCCGCCCTCCGTCCACACACACAGGGAAGGCGACGTTGGCCGTCCACAGCCGCCCGGCGTCGACGGGCCTGTAGGTGCCGTTGCCGCCCTCGGCGACGCGGAACTGCAGCGGACCCCGGCCCGGGCCTGAGGTCGGCTCCGGCGTGGCGCCGACGCAGCCGGCCGAGACCAGCAGGGCGGCCACGACGAGCAGCAGGCGACCACGGACCACGACGCTCTCCTCTCGAGACCGGGAGACCCGACACTCCCACGGCCGCACCCCTCCCGTCAGCGTGATCACCGACTGTTCACCCACGGCGGACGCACGGGGAGGAACAGATCGGTCGGCGTCGAGGTTGGCCACCACCATGACCGGCCTGCCAGGATATCGCCCGTGAGCGACCCCGACACCCTCACCGAGTCCCGCGCCACCCGGCTGCGGCGTGGTCTCGCCGACGCCGAGACCGAGCAGGTCGGCGCGGCACTGCTGCTGGTCGCGACCGTCGCCGCGATCGTGTGGGCGAACCTCGGCAGCGGGTACGACGCGTTCTGGCACACCGACGCGCGCGTCGCAGTCGGCGGGTGGTCGATGGGGCTCGACCTCTACCACCTGGTCAACGACGCGCTCATGGCGTTCTTCTTCTTCGCGGTCGGCCTGGAGGTCAAGCGGGAGCTGACCATCGGCGAGCTGACCGACCGCTCGCGCGCGATCGTGCCGGCGACGGCCGCCCTCGCGGGGCTCGTCGTGCCGGCCCTGGTGTTCCTGCTCATCGCGCGCGACTCCGGGCAGGCGCACGCGTGGGGTGTCGTGATCTCGACCGACACGGCCTTCCTCGTGGGCGCGCTCGCGATCATCCGACCGCAGCACCCCTCACGGCTGCGCGTCTTCCTGCTGACGCTCGCCGTCGTCGACGACATCGGTGCGCTCACCGCCATCGCCGTCTTCTACACCGACGAGCTGCACGTCGCGCCGCTGCTCGTGGCACTGGTCGCGCTCGGGCTCATCGCGCTCGTCCGGCTCATGCCGTCCGGCCGCGGGCCGCTGTACGCGGTGCTCTCGGTCGTCGTCTGGTTCGGGCTGCACGAGGCCGGCGTGCACGCCACCCTCGCCGGGGTGGCCGTCGCGCTGCTCATCCCCGTCGCCGCACCGCGCCAGAACGACGTCGAGCGGGTGGTGGAGCTGACCCGCGCCTTCCGTCAGTCGCCGAACCCGGCCTACGCGGCAGCAGCGGGGCGCCAGCTGCGCGAGTCGATCTCGATCAACGAGCGGCTGCAGCGCTCGTTCGCGCCGTACGTGGCGTACGTGATCCTGCCCGTCTTCGCGCTCGCCAACGCCGGTGTCGTGCTCGACGCCGAGACGCTGCGGCGCTCGATGTCGTCGTCGCTGTTCTGGGGCGTGGTCGCCGGTCTCGTCGTGGGCAAGCTCGTGGGCATCACCGGGGCCACCCTGCTCGCCCAGCGGTTGAGGCTCGGCGTGCTCGCGCCCGGCCTGACGATCGGCCGAGTCGCGGGCGGCGCCGCGCTGTCGGGCATTGGCTTCACCATCTCGCTGCTCATCGTCGGCATCGCGATCGACGACCCTGCCGCGCAGGACGAGGCCAGGGTCGGCGTGCTCGCAGCGTCCGTGCTCGCCTTCGTGCTCGGCGCCGCCGTGCTGCGCGCGCTCGACTCCCGGCGTCCCGTCGTGCCACCGGGCACCGTCCTGCTCCGCCCGTTCGACCCGCGCCGCGACCACTACAAGGGGCCGGCCGACGCACCGCTCGTGCTCGTCGAGTACGGCGACTTCGAGTGCCCGTTCTGCAGCCGGGCCACCGGCATGGTCGACGAGGTCATCGAGCACTTCGGTCGCGACGTCGTCTGGGTGTGGCGGCACCTGCCGCTCCACCAGCACCACCCGCACGCCGAGCTCGCGGCTCGCGCCTACGAGGCGGCGCACCTCCAGGGCCGGCACTTCGACTACGCGCGGCTGCTCTGGGCCCACCAGGACCAGCTCGAGCGGCTCGACCTCCTGCGCTACGCCGACGAGATCGGGCTCGACCTCGTGCGGTTCGAGGCCGACCTCGACGCCGACGACGTGCTGCGGCGGGTGCGCGAGGACGAGGACGACGCCGACCTGATGGACGTCGCGGCGACCCCGACGTTCTTCATCGGCACCGAGAGGTACGACGGTCAGTGGGACGCACCGACCCTCATCGCCGCGCTCGACGCTCGACGCCCTACGCCTGACGCCCTCAGGTCCTGCGCGTCGCGGGCCCGGGACGCGAAGAAGCCCGGTCACCGCTCACGCGGTCGACCGGGCTTCTCGCAGTGCGTGCGAGGGGGACGTCACTTCTTGAAGGCGTCCTTGATGTCCTCGCCGGTGTTCTTCAGCGAACCCTTGGTCTGGTCCTTCTGGCCCTCGGCCTGCAGGTCCTTGTCGTCGGTGGCCTTGCCCACGGCCTCCTTGACCTCGCCGGTGACCTTCTCAGCGGTGTTCTTCGCCTTGTCGATGAAGCTCATGGTGATCCTCCTTGGATCGGTGGGGTGACAACTAAAACGCTACGGCGGCTGCAGGGGTCGGCAACTCGAAGTGACGGTGCCGCCGAACTCCTCAGAGAGTTCTCAGTACCCCCCGGCCGGCTCACTTGTTGAAGGCGTCCTTGATGTCCTCGCCGGTGTTCTTCAGCGAACCCTTCGTCTGGTCCTTCTGGCCCTCGGCCTGCAGGTCCTTGTCGTCGGTGGCCTTGCCCACGGCCTCCTTGACCTCGCCAGCAACCTTCTCGGCGGTGTTCTTGGCCTTGTCGATGAAGCTCATGTCGTCCTCCTGAGTGGGTAGGTGAGGAGCCGAACCGTTCGGCTTACGTTGTAAACCTTACGCCGTAAGCCGAGCGCCGCAACGCGACCTGGTGAGACGTCCGTCACGACGCGGAGCGACGCCCGGACGTCCGTCGCCCGACGTCATTCCGCCAGGCGCGAGGCGATCCCGTCGAGCATCTCGGCCAGCGCCCGCTCGAACTCCTCGGCGTAGCGGTCGGCGGCGAGCCGGGCGGCATGCCGATGGATCGTCGGATAGGTCTCCTCGTCGACCATGCCCGCGGGGTCGATCACCTGCTCCGGCGTCGACGCCTCCGCCACGGCGTCCTGCTGGTCGGCGTCGCGGGTCGGCGACAGGCCGCCAGGGACCGCCTCCGACGCGTCGGCCCCCGCGCCGAACGACCCGTCGCCGTCCTTCGGGTCGCGCAGGGTGCGCGCACCCGTCTCCATCAGCAGGTAGCCGAGCAGGAAGCTGTTGAACGAGCGGTAGGCGAACACGACCTCCTCGTCGTCGAACCCCTCCGCCTCCAGCGCCTCGAGGACCGACTCGATCCACGCCAGCGAACGCAGGGGCGGGTTGATCCACGGAGCCTCCGACGGGCGCGTGGCCACCACCGGGAAGGCGTGAGGATGGGCCAGGGCGTAGCGGCGCACACCGCGCGCCAGGCGCTCCAGGTAGTCGCGCCAGCCGTGCTCGGCCGTCCGCAGCACCTCGGGGTCGGCGTCCAGCTCGGCGACCACCAGGTCGACGACGGCGTCGAGCAGGTCGTCGCGCGTGCCGACGTGCTTGTACAAGCTCATCGCCTCGACGCCGAGCCGCTTGCCGATCGCCCGCATCGAGGCGGAACCCACGCCCTCCTCGTCGATCAGCTGCAGCGCAGCCTCGGCGATCGTGCGGCGCGAGAGCGTGCCGCGCCGAGAGGACGTCGAGGGCATGGGGGGATCGTGCCACGGCGCAGTGGGACCGACGACCCGAGCATCGGGACAGGAGCACGACAGGGTCCCGGCGGAACACTCCGCTGGTCGAGTAGTCAGGACGGCGAGCGCCAGCGAGCTCGTCCTGACGTATCGAGACCACCCGGCAACAGCCCAGCGCGGGCCAACCCCCAGCGACGGCGTGGAGTGGTCTCGATACGCCCGGAGCACGCTCCTTCGTCGCGGCTCCGCGCTACTCGACCAACGAGACCTCCCGCTGGTCGAGTAGAGGCCACGCGCGACGAAGGAGCGCCGTGGCCGCGTA
>NZ_LUNH01000083.1:0-9196 GCF_001628525.1 Aeromicrobium sp. REDSEA-S38_B2
CCGCGAGCCCGTCGGCGCCCGCCACCCCATCACCACCATCCAGGAGCACGTGGCCGACCTCTTCGTGGCCATGGGCTGGGAGGTCGCCGAGGGCCCCGAGGTCGAGGCCGAGTGGCTCAACTTCGACGCGCTCAACCTGGGACCGAACCACCCCGCGCGCACGATGCAGGACACGTTCTGGGTCTCGCCGGAGCGGGCCGCGCTCGTGCTGCGCACCCACACGTCGCCGGTGCAGGCCCGCAGCATGCTGACCCGCACGCCCCCGATCTACGTCGTCTGCCCCGGCCGGGTGTACCGCACCGACGAGGCCGACGCCACGCACATGCCGGTCTTCCACCAGGTCGAGGGGCTCGCGATCGACCGCGGCCTCTCCATGGCGCACCTCAAGGGCACGCTCGACCACTTCGCCGCCGCCGTCTACGGACCCGAGGTCACGACGCGCTTCCGCCCGTCGTACTTCCCGTTCACCGAGCCGAGCGCCGAGGTCGACCTGCTCTGCTACGTCTGCCACAACGACCCCGGGGCCGTCGCCGACTGCGGCACGTGCCGCGGTGAGGGCTGGATCGAGTGGGGTGGCTGCGGCGTCGTCAACCCGCGCGTCCTCGTCGCCTGCGGCGTCGACCCCGAGGAGTACTCGGGCTTCGCCTTCGGCATGGGCCTGGACCGCACCATCACCAGCCGCTACGACATCGCGGACCTGCGCGACCTGTGGGACGGCGACATCCGCTTCACCGAGCCGTTCGGAGTGGGTCTGTGAACGAGCGTCAGCGAGGGAACCGTCAGATGACCAGCGACCTGCCCCCGAACCGTGATGCGCTCTCGACGGGGGTGGATCGCTGATGCGCGTACCCGTCGAGTGGCTGCGCTCCGTCGTGGAGCTGCCGGCCGAGGCGACCACCGAGGAGATCGCCGACCGGCTGACGATGTACGACCTCAAGCTCGAGGAGATCGTCGGCGGCGGCATCACCGGCCCGCTCACGGTCGGCCGCGTGCTGGCCGTCCAGCCGGAGAAGCAGAAGAACGGCAAGACCATCAACTGGTGCCGTGTCGACGTCGGGCCGGAGCGCAACGAGCCGTCGGTGCCCGACGCGCCGGGCGACGACGTGCCGTCGCGCGGGATCGTCTGCGGTGCACACAACTTCGGCGTCGGCGACCTCGTGGTCGTGTCGCTGCCCGGCACGCACCTGCCCGAGCTGGGCTTCGAGATCGGCTCGCGCAAGACCTACGGCCACGTCTCCGACGGCATGATCTGCTCCACCCGCGAGCTCGGCCTCCCCGACGACGAGACCAGCGCCGCGGGGATCCTCGTGCTCGAGCCGGGGTCCGCGACGCCGGGCGACGACGCGGTCACGGTCCTGGGCCTCGGTGACCAGACGCTCGACCTCGAGGTCAACCCCGACCGCGCCTACGCGCTCAGCCTGCGCGGCGTCGGGCGCGACGCCGCGCTCGCGTTCGACGTCCCCTTCGCCGATCCCGCCGACCGCCCGGTCCCGTCGGCCGACACGCCCGCCTACCCGGTGCGCGTCGAGGACCCCGAGGGGTGCCCGGTGTTCACGGCGCTCGTCGTCTCGGGCGTCGACCCCACCGCGCCGACGCCCGCCTGGATGGCCCGACGGATCACCGACGCGGGCATGCGGTCGATCTCGCTCACCGTCGACGTCTCCAACTACGTCATGCTCGAGCTCGGTCAGCCGAACCACTGCTACGACCGCGACCGCCTGCAGGGCGACGTCGTCGTCCGCCGGGCGCGCGAGGGAGAGCGGCTGACGACCCTCGACGACGTCGACCGCGCCCTCACGCCCGACGACCTCGTCATCGCCGACGACTCCGGACCGGTCGGTCTGGCCGGCGTGATGGGTGGTGCGTCGACCGAGATCAGCGACACGAGCACCTCGGTCGTCGTCGAGGCCGCGTACTGGGACCCGGTGACGATCTTCCGCGCCGTCAAGCGTCACCGGCTGCCGTCGGAGGCGGCCAAGCGCTACGAGCGCGGCGTCGACCCCGAGCTGGCGCTGGTGGGCGCGGCCCGCGTGGCCGAGCTGCTGGTCGAGCTGGGCGGAGGCACCCTCGAGCCGGGCGCGACCGTGGTGGGCGAGGCGCCGGCCCGCGCCGCCGTGCGCGTGCCGGTCGACCTCCCGGCGCGGATCAGCGGCGTGCCGATCGCGCCCGAGGAGGCCCAGCGCACGTTCGAGCGCAACGGCTGCACGGTCGAGCGCGACGGTGACGTCTTCGTCGTCACGCCGCCGAGCTGGCGCTTCGACCTGAACGATCCCTACGACTTCGTCGAGGAGGCGCTGCGCACGGCCGGGTACGACCAGGTGCCGTCGGTGCTGCCGACGCCCACGGGCGGGCGGGGTCTCACCCGCCACCAGGAGCTGCGGCGTCGCGTCGGGCACGTGCTCGCCGGCGCGGGTCTCGTCGAGGTCACGACCCTGCCCTTCGCAGGACCGGCCGACCTCGACCGCCTCGGCATCGACGCCGACGACGTCCGTCGTCGCCAGGTGCTGCTCGCCAACCCGTTGTCGACCGAGGAGCCGGGTCTCACCACGACCCTGCTCGTGGGGCTGCTGCGGGCCGCGTCGCTGAACGTCGGCCGCGGCCACGAGTCGGTCCAGGTCAGCGAGGTCGGACGCGTGTTCCTCGCGCGCGAGGGTGCGCCGGAGGCCCCGATCTACGGCACCGACCGCCGCCCGACGCCCGAGGAGCTCGCGGCGCTCGACGCCGCCCTGCCGCACCAGCCGTTCCACGCGGGCTGGGTGCTGGTGGGGGAGCGCGAGCGGTCGGGCTGGGACGGCGCCGGTCGCCCGTGCACCCGACCGTGCTGAAGGAGCACGGCCTCCCGCCGCGCTCGGTGGCCGGCGAGATCGACCTCGACGCGCTGCTCGCGGCCTCGCCCGCGATCGGCCCCCGGCCCGACTTCTCGACCTACCCGGTCGCGAAGGAGGACCTCGCGTTCCTCGTCGACACGTCCGTCACCGCCGAGTCGCTGCGCGCGGCACTGGCGTCGGCCCACGCCGCGGTCGAGTCGGTGCGCCTCTTCGACGTCTACACGGGCGCGCCCGTGCCGGATGGCCAGAAGTCGCTCGCCTTCGCCGTCCGCCTCCGCGCCCCCGACCGCACCCTCAAGGACACCGAGATCGCCGAGGCGCGCGCCGCCCTCGTCGCCGCCGGCGAGGCGCTGGGGGGCGTGCTGCGCTGAGTCGGGGCGGCTGGTCCCTGCTGGTGCGCTGCCGCAGGGGGTCTGGGCTTGCTGGTGCGCTGCCTGCGGGGGTCTCGTCCTGCTGGTGCGCTGCCTCGGCTGGTGCTGTGTCTGGTCCCCGAAAGGGCCTCGACCGGCGGCGGGCCTGGGGCTGGCTCGGGGTCTCGGGGTCTGGTCTGGGCTCGTGGGTGACGCAGGATTCGTCGTTTCTGCGTTCTGGGGCCAAGATTCTGCGTTTGCGCGTTCTATCGGTGGATCTGCAACCGCAGGAGCGCTTCTGCGGTTGAGAATCCACCGATGGCTGGCTGAGCGGCGGAAGGGTTCTTCCTTCGCGTGGAACGGTCCACACCAAGGAAGAATCGTTCGTCACCTCAACGCAAAGTGCACCCAAGATTCTTCATTCACGCGTGCGAGGCCGCACGCCTCTGCGTTAGCGACGGGATCCCGTAGGAAACGCAGAAACCTCAGCCTTCAACGCACGAACGCAGCATCGTGCGTCCACCCCAGCACCAACCCGCAGCCCGAGACCCCAGACCAGCGCGGTGCCAGCCGCCCGGTCGAGGCCCTCTCGGAGACCACCCGCAGCACCAGCCGAGGCAGCGCACCAGCAGGTCGAGTTCCCCGACGGCAACGCAGCAGCAGGACGAGACCAACGTCGGCAGCGCAGCAGCAGGCCAAGACACCCCCGCACTGCAAGACCTTGCAGGCGTGTGCAAGACTGTGAGCATGTCCAAGGTCCTCACCTCCCTGCCCGTCGGCGAGCGCGTCGGCATCGCCTTCTCCGGAGGGCTCGACACGTCCGTGGCCGTCGCGTGGATGCGCGACAAGGGCGCGGTGCCCTGCACGTACACGGCCGACATCGGCCAGTACGACGAGCCGGACATCTCCGGCATCCCGGGTCGGGCGATGCAGTACGGCGCCGAGCTGGCCCGCGCGATCGACATCAAGACCCCGCTGGTGGAGGAAGGCCTGGCCGCCCTCGCATGCGGCGCCTTCCACATCAAGTCGGCCGGGCGCACCTACTTCAACACGACGCCGCTCGGGCGGGCCGTCACCGGCACGCTGCTCGTGCGGGCCATGCACGAGGACGGCGTCGACATCTGGGGCGACGGCTCCACGTTCAAGGGCAACGACATCGAGCGGTTCTACCGCTACGGCCTGCTCGCCAACCCGGCGCTTCGCATCTACAAGCCGTGGCTCGACGCCGACTTCGTCAGCGAGCTCGGCGGGCGGACCGAGATGAGCCAGTGGCTCACCGAGCGCGACCTGCCCTACCGCGACAGCCAGGAGAAGGCGTACTCCACCGACGCGAACATCTGGGGCGCCACCCACGAGGCGAAGACGCTCGAGCACCTCGACGTCTCCCTCGAGACCGTCGAGCCGATCATGGGCGTGAAGTTCTGGGACCCGTCGGTCGACATCGACACCGAGGACGTGACCATCACGTTCGAGGCCGGACGGCCGGTCGCGATCGACGGCACCCGCTTCGACGACCCGGTCGCGCTCGTGCACGCCGCCAACACGATCGGCGGACGCCACGGTCTCGGCATGTCCGACCAGATCGAGAACCGCATCATCGAGGCCAAGAGCCGCGGCATCTACGAGGCGCCGGGCATGGCCCTGCTGCACATCGCCTACGAGCGGCTCGTGAACGCCGTCCACAACGAGGACACGATCGCCAACTTCCACGCCCACGGACGTCGGCTCGGCCGGCTCATGTACGAGGGCCGCTGGCTCGACCCGCAGGCGATGATGCTGCGTGAGTCCGTCGAGCGCTGGATCGCCTCGCTCGTCACCGGCAGCGTCACGCTCCGACTGCGGCGCGGCGAGGACTACTCGATCCTCGACACGCAGGGCGAGAACTTCTCCTACCACCCCGACAAGCTGTCGATGGAGCGCACCGACAACGCCGTGTTCGGCCCGACCGACCGGATCGGCCAGCTGACGATGCGCAACCTCGACATCGCCGACTCGCGCGCCAAGCTGGAGATGTACGCCGGCCAGCCCCTCGACCAGGGCCAGGTCCTCGTCGAGAACGGCACGCTCTTCGGCGAGCTGCCCGCCGGCGGAGCCCTACGCATCGAGGCCAACCCGGCCGCCGCGACCGAGACGGAGCAGGCGCTCGACGCCGCCGCGATGGAGCTCGGCACCGACTGAGCACCGACGTCGGGGTGCCGACGTCCCACCCCTTCCCGACCCGACCTGACAAGGTGGACCGATGACGACCTACACCGCTGCCGTCGCCGGCGCGAGCGGCTACGCCGGGGGCGAGGTGCTGAGGCTCCTCGGCGCGCACCCCGACGTGACGATCGGCGCCGTCACCGCGGCGTCCTCCGCGGGCTCGCGCCTGGGAGAGCACCAGCCGCACCTCGTGGACCTCGCCGACCGCGTGATCCAGCCGACCGACGCGTCGACCCTCGCCGGTCACGACGTCGTCTTCCTCGGCCTGCCCCACGGCGAGTCCGGACGCATCGCTGCCGAGCTCGGTGACGACGTGCTCGTCATCGACTGCGGCGCCGACCACCGGCTGGAGAGCGCCGAGGACTGGACGACGTTCTACGGCAGCGAGCACGCAGGCACCTGGCCCTACGGACTGCCCGAGCTGTTCGTGGGCGAGAGCCGTCAGCGCGACGCCCTCGCCGGCGTCAAGCGGATCGCGGTCCCGGGCTGCAACGTCACCGCCGTGACGCTCGGCCTGCAGCCGGCGATCGCGGCCGGTGTCGTCGCGCCCGACGACCTCGTCGCCGTGCTCGCCAACGGGTTCTCCGGTGCCGGCAAGGCGCCGAAGACGCACCTGCTCGCCTCCGAGGGCCTCGGCGCCGCGTCGCCGTACGGCGTCGGCGGCGTGCACCGCCACGTGCCCGAGATCATCCAGAACCTCACCAAGGCCGGAGGAGAGGACGTCACCATCTCCTTCACGCCCACGCTCGTGCCCATGGCCCGCGGCATCCTCGCGACCGCCACCGCGCGCCTCGCCGACGGCGTCGACGCAGCGCGCGTGCGCAGCGTCTACGAGCAGGCGTACGGGGGACCCGGCGAGGGCGAGCCGTTCGTCCACCTGCTGCCGGAGGGCCAGTGGCCGACGACGGCCGCGACGCTCGGCGCCAACACGGCCCAGCTCCAGGTCGCCGTCGACTCGGCCGCCGGACGCCTCGTGGTCACCACCGTGATCGACAACCTCGTCAAGGGCACCGCCGGTGGCGCGATCCAGTCCATGAACCTCGCCCTCGGCCTCCCGGAGACCACGGGCCTCACCACCACGGGAGTGGCGCCATGACGGTCACCGCAGCACAGGGCTTCCGCGCCGCCGGTGTCGCCGCCGGCCTGAAGTCGACCGGCGCGCCCGACGTCGCGCTCGTCGTCAACGACGGTCCGTCGTCGGCAGCGGCGGCGGTCTTCACCAGCAACCGGTGCCGGGCCAACCCGGTCCTCTGGAGCGCCGAGGCGATCAAGACCGGCTCGGCGCGGGCGGTCGTGCTGAACTCCGGCGGCGCCAACTGCTACACGGGCGCCGAGGGCTTCCAGCTGACCCATGCCACCGCCGAGCTCGTGGGCGAGCTCGTTGGTGTCGGTGCGATCGACGTGCAGGTCTGCTCGACCGGCCTGATCGGTCTGCTGAACGACCGCGACGACCTGCTCGCCGGTGTCCGGGCGGCGCACGCGGAGCTGTCCGACGACGGGGGAGCGGCGGCTGCAGCGGCCATCATGACGACCGACACCGTCCCGAAGCAGTCGGTCGCCGAGGGCACCGACTCCGCAGGGCGGGCGTTCACGGTGGGCGGCATGGCGAAGGGTGCCGGCATGCTGGCGCCTGCGCTGGCCACGATGCTCGTGGTCGTCACGACCGACGCCGACGTCGACGCGGCCACGCTCGACGCGGCGCTGCGCCGGGCGACCCGTGTGACGTTCGACCGGCTGGACTCCGACGGCTGCCAGTCGACCAACGACACCGTGCTGCTCATGGCGAGCGGGGCCTCCGGCGCCACCCCGTCGGTCGACGAGCTGGCCGAGCACCTGACGACGGTCTGCCACGACCTCGCGCTGCAGCTGCTCGCCGACGCCGAGGGCGCCGACCACGAGATCTCGATCGAGGTCCGCGGCGCGGCGAGCGAGGACGACGCGGTCGAGGTCGCCCGCTCCGTGGCCCGGAGCAACCTGTTCAAGGCCGCCGTGTTCGGCAAGGACCCCAACTGGGGTCGCGTGCTGGCCTCGGTCGGCACGACGTCGGCGACGTTCGACCCCGCCGACCTCGACGTCGCGCTCAACGGCGTGTGGGTGTGCCGCGACAGCGGTCCCGGCGAGCCGGCGACGAGCGTCTCGCTGGAGGACCGCGCGGTCTCCGTGACCATCGACCTGAAGTCGGGGCCGGAGACGGCGACCGTCTGGACGAACGACCTGACCCACGCCTACGTTCACGAGAACTCCGCCTACTCCTCCTGAGGACCCCCGATGACGGACGACGACACCTTCGGCACCCCTGACCCGGGCCACACGCGCGAGCAGTGGGCCGAGCACACCGAGAAGGCGGCCACGCTGGCCGGCGCGCTCCCGTGGCTGAAGCGCTACCACGACAAGGTCGTGGTGGTGAAGTACGGCGGCAACGCGATGACCGACGAGTCGCTGAAGCAGGCGTTCGCCGAGGACATCGTCTTCCTGCGCCTGGCGGGCTTCAAGCCGGTCGTGGTGCACGGTGGCGGACCCCAGATCAGCGCGATGCTCGACCGGCTCGGCATCGAGTCGGAGTTCCGCGGCGGGCTGCGCGTCACGACCCCCGAGGCCGTCGACGTCGTCCGCATGGTGCTCACCGGCCAGGTCGGCCGTGAGCTCGTCGGTCTGCTGAACCGGCACGGAGCCCTCGCCGTCGGCCTGTCGGGCGAGGACGCCGGCCTGTTCACGGCGACCACCACGCGACCCGTCATCGACGGCGTCGAGACCGACATCGGCCTCGTCGGCGAGGTCACCCAGGTGCGCCCCGAGGCCGTCCAGGACCTCATCGACGCCGGCCGCATCCCGGTCGTCTCGACGATCGCGCCCGACGCGTCCGGGCAGGTGCACAACGTGAACGCCGACACGGCGGCGTCGGCGCTCGCCGTCGCGCTCGGCGCGGAGAAGCTGCTGGTGCTGACCGACGTCGAGGGGCTGTACCGCGACTGGCCCGAGAGCACCGACGTGATCGGCGAGATCGCCCCGGAGGCACTGCGCGAGATCCTCCCGACGCTGGCGTCGGGCATGATCCCGAAGATGCAGGCCTGCCTCGAGGCGGTCGAGGGCGGGGTGCGCGGTGCGACCGTCGTCGACGGCCGCGAGCCGCACGCCGTGCTGCTGGAGCTCTTCACCGACGAGGGCGTCGGCACCCAGGTGCTGCCCGGCGTCGACACCAAGGTCCGCAAGGCCCGGCAGAAGGCGGTGAAGAAGTGAGCGACTCGCTGAAGGCCCGCTACCCCGAGGCGCTGATGAACACCTTCGGCCCGCCCAAGCTCGCGCTGGTGCGCGGCGAGGGCACCCACGTGTGGGACGAGGACGGCAAGGAGTACGTCGACCTCCTGGCCGGCATCGCGGTCAACTCCCTCGGACACGGCCACCCGGCCCTGGTCGGAGCGGTGACCGAGCAGCTGCAGACCCTCGGTCACGTCTCCAACTTCTTCACCACCGGCCCGCAGGTCGAGCTGGCCGAGCGGCTGCTCGCCCTGCTCGGTGACGCCGTCGCTCAGCAGGGCGGCAAGGTCTTCTTCGCCAACTCCGGCGCCGAGGCCAACGAGGGCGCCTTCAAGCTCACCCGCCGCACCGGTCGCACCCACGTGGTCGTGGCCGAGGGCGGGTTCCACGGGCGCACGATGGGCGCGCTCGCACTGACGTCGAAGGCTGCCTACCGCGAGCCCTTCGAGCCGCTCCCCGGCGACGTCAGCTTCGTCCCCTACGGAGACGCCGACGCGCTCGCCGCCGCCGTGACCGACGAGACCGCGGCCATCTGCTTGGAGCCCATCCAGGGCGAGGCGG
>NZ_LUNH01000084.1:0-6112 GCF_001628525.1 Aeromicrobium sp. REDSEA-S38_B2
AGCTTCTACCGTAGTTTTATGCCTGCTGCTTCCAGGTCGAAGCAGCCTTCGATGAGGTCTTCTCTTTCCTGGCGGAGCACGTCTTTGCGGACGCGCAGGCTGGGGGTGCGGGGCAGTTCGTCCCTGATCTCCCAGTAGCGGGGCACTTTGAAATAGGCCAGGTTGTCAGCGCACCAGTAGACCAGTTCCTCAGGGTCGGGTGTGGCACCCTCCCTGGGGGTGACGTAGGCCTTGACCTCGTCCTCACCCAGTTCCGAGGGCACAGCCAGCACTGCGCAGTCCAGCACGTTGGGGTTGCGCTTGATGACGTTTTCCACTTCCTGGGAGGAGATGTTCTCCCCCCGGCGGCGGATGATGTCCTTCTTCCGGTCCACGAAGTACAGGAACCCGTCGGCGTCCCAGACGTTGCCGCCGATGCCGATCCGCGAGCCGATGGAGTTGGACTCGTTGTTGAAGGCCAGGGCGAGGTTGCCCATCGCCACGGGGGCGACGGTCAGCGCGGTGTCCAGGGAGTCGCGCTCGGAGTCGAGGTTCTTCACGACCCGCGTGAGCTTCTCGACGTCGGTCACGAGTGCCTCGCGGTTGTCGCCGACGAAGTCCTCGACGCTCCCCACGGCGCGGGCGACGGCCGCCCCGGCCTCGGTGCGTCCTGCGGCGACCTGTGCCTCGGCAGCCTCCTCGCGCAGGGTCACCGCCCGGTCGCGGTCGCGGATCCGGCGTGCCTCGCCGGACCTGCGGGCCGCGACGATGACGGCGGCGAGCACGACCAGCGCGACGACGACGGCGATGACGATCCAGACCCAGGTGTCCATGAGCTCTCCTTCGGGCCGCGGTGCGCCGGCGGCGCGTCGTGCCGCGGACCTCGTCCTCCTCCGTACCCCGCAGACGCCCGCTCGTGCGGTCCACCCTCGTCCGGACGCACCGCACCCCACGGTCGCGGGGGCCGTGGGGTGCGGGGTGGGGTCGGTCGGTGCTGGTCAGCGACCGAGGCCGGCCTTGTCGACCTTGCGGTGGAAGTGCATGCCGGCGAGGCCGCCGAGCGCAGCGCCCACGAGGGCCGTGGCGACGACGCCGACGAGCGCGACGACGCCCTGCAGGCTCAGGCCGGACAGGCTGTCCGGGATGCGCGGGAACGCGTTCAGGTTGTCGAACACGTTGTACTGCGAACCGGCGACGGCGCCGAGGATCGCGATGACGATCGCAGCGACGACGGCCCAGCCGAACACCGCGATGCCCTGGCGGATGCCGTCGAAGCGGGCCATGCGACCGGCGACGTAGCCGCCGCTGTAGTAGGACACGAACACGACGACGAGGAGCAGGATGACGCCGGCCCAGCCGATCTCGTCGGCGGAGATGCCCTGGTTCTGGGCTGCGTCCGTGAGGTCGGAGGTGTCGGACACGAGACCGACGCCGGCGCCGGCCGCGGCGACGAGCGCCGTCAGCAGCACGGTCATGCCGGTCGCGGTGATCCAGCCGAAGAAGGCGCAGACGATCTTGATGCCACCGAACCGCTCCTTCTCGCGGTCGACGACGTCGCGACGGTCGAGCGTCGGGTCGGTGCGGCCGGCCACCGGCTCGCGGTGGGCGGGCGCGGCGTCGCGGTGGGCCGGGGTGGCCTCGGGGCGGGGGTCGTGGGTGGTCATGGTGGGGCTCCTGTCGCTGAGCTCGATCGATCGGCGATCGGGTCTTGACTTTCACGGTAGGACGTGATCGTGATACCGGCGACTCGAACGAGGTGCCGGCGCCCCCACCGGGCTCGCGCTCAGACGTTGCGCCGGTACTGCCCCCCGACCTCGAAGAACGCCTCGGTCACCTGCTGGAGCGAGCACACGCGCGCGGCCTCCATGAGGACCGCGAACACGTTCTCGCCCGACGTGGCCGCGTCCTTCAGCCGGGTGATTGCCTCCTCCGCGCTCGACCGGTGCGCCTGCTGGAACGCGTGCACCCGGTCGAGCTGCGACTGCTTCTCCGACTCCGTCGCACGGGCCAGCTCGACGACGTGCTCCTCGCCCTCGGCGTCGGGTCGGCGGAAGGTGTTGACACCGATGATCGGCAGCGAGCCGTCGTGCTTGCGGTGCTCGTAGAGCATCGACTCGTCCTGGATCCGGCCGCGCTGGTAGCCGGTCTCCATCGCGCCCAGCACGCCGCCGCGCTCGTTGATCGCGTCGAACTCGGCCAGCACAGCAGCCTCGACGAGGTCGGTGAGCTCGTCGATGACGTACGAGCCCTGCAGCGGGTTCTCGTTCATCGCGAGGCCCCACTCACGGTTGATGATCAGCTGGATGGCGAGCGCCCGGCGCACCGACTCGGTCGTCGGCGTCGTGACCGCCTCGTCGTAGGCGTTGGTGTGCAGGCTGTTGGCGTTGTCGTAGATCGCGATGAGCGCCTGCAGGGTCGTGCGGATGTCGTTGAAGTCCATCTCCTGCGCGTGGAGGGAGCGACCCGAGGTCTGCACGTGGTACTTCAGCTTCTGGCTGCGCTCGTTCGCGCCGTACTTCTCCTTCATCGCCACCGCCCAGATGCGGCGTGCGACGCGGCCGAGCACCGAGTACTCGGGGTCCATGCCGTTGGAGAAGAAGAACGACAGGTTCGGTGCGAAGTCGTCGACGTCCATGCCGCGCGCGAGGTAGGACTCGACGTAGGTGAAGCCGTTCGCGAGGGTGAACGCGAGCTGGCTGATGGGGTTCGCCCCGGCCTCGGCGATGTGGTAGCCCGAGATCGAGACGGAGTAGAAGTTCCGCACGCCCTCGTCGATGAAGTACTGCTGGATGTCGCCCATCATGCGCAGGCTGAACTCCGTGGAGAACAGGCACGTGTTCTGGCCCTGGTCCTCCTTGAGGATGTCGGCCTGCACGGTGCCGCGCACGTTCTTCAGCGCGTACGAGCGCAGCTCGGCGTGCTCGGTCTCGTCGGGCTCGCGTCCCTCGCGCTCGCGGAAGGCGTCGACCTGCTGGTCGATGACGGTGTTGAGGAAGAAGGCGAGCACCGTGGGGGCCGGACCGTTGATGGTCATCGAGACCGACGTGCTCGGCGAGACGAGGTCGAAGCCGTCGTAGAGCGCCTTCATGTCGTCCAGCGTCGCGACCGAGACCCCCGAGGTGCCGACCTTGCCGTACACGTCGGGGCGCGGGTCGGGGTCGCGGCCGTAGAGCGTCACGGAGTCGAAGGCGGTGGAGAGGCGGGTGGCCTCCCCGTCCTCGCTGAGCAGCTTGAAGCGCCGGTTGGTGCGGAACGGGTCGCCCTCGCCGGCGAACATGCGGGCGGGGTCCTCCCCGTCCCGCTTGAACGGGAAGACGCCAGCCGTGTACGGGAAGAACCCGGGGAGGTTCTCTCGGCGCCAGAAGCGCACCAGGTCGCCGTGGCCGGTGAACCGGGGGAGGGAGACGCGCGGGATCTTGTTCCCCGACAGGGACTCGCGGGTCAGCTGCGTGACGATCTCGCGGTCGCGGACCCGCACCACCTGCTCGTCGCCGGAGTAGGACTCCACGACGGCGGGCCAGCCGGCGATCTGGTCGGCGACGTCGTGGGGCACCTGCCTGCGGGCGGACTCGAGCAGCGTCGTGACGGCGTCGGCGTCGAGGCCGCCGTCGTCGAGCTCGGCGACGGTGGTCTGGAGGCGCTGTGCGCGGTCGGCGGCGTCGGCGAGCCGTTCGGTCTCGGCGTGGTACCCGCGGACCGTCTCGGTGATCTCGGACAGGTAGCGGGCACGGTCGGCGGGCACGACGGCCTGGATGCCCGACGAGCAGCGCACGGCGACCGGCGCGAGGGTGCCCTCGGCGACCGGCAGGCCGCGCTCGGCGAGGTGGTCGCGCAGGTGCTGGTAGAGCGCCGTGACGCCGTCGTCGTTGAACGTGGCGGCCGACGTGCCGAAGATCGGCATGTCCTCCGGCTTCTTGCCGAACGCCTCGCGGTTGCGCACCAGCTGGCGGCCGACGTCGCGGTAGGCGTCCTTCGCCCCGCGTCGCTCGAACTTGTTGATCGCGACGACGTCGGCGAAGTCGAGCATGTCGATCTTCTCCAGCTGCGAGGCGGCGCCGAACTCCGGCGTCATGACGTACATGGCGGTGTCGACGTGCGGGACGATCGCAGCGTCGCCCTGGCCGATGCCGGGGGTCTCGACGACCACGAGGTCGAACCCGGCGGCCTTCAGCACGGCGACGACGTCGTCGAGGCAGTCGGGCAGCTCGTGGGAGCCGCGGGTGGCGAGCGAGCGGAAGTACGTGCGCTCCCCTCCGCTCATCGCGCCGCCGAGGGAGTTCATGCGGATGCGGTCGCCGAGCAGCGCACCGCCCCCGCGACGCCGGGTCGGGTCGACGGCGACCACCGCGACCCGCAGCTTGTCCTGCTGGTCGACGCGGAACCGGCGCACCAGCTCGTCGGTGAGCGACGACTTGCCCGAGCCGCCGGTGCCGGTGATGCCGAGCACGGGGGAGGAGTGACCGGCGGCCGCCGCGCGCACCCGCTCGAGGTCGGCCCCGGTGAGGCGGCCCGTCTCGGCGAACGTGATCGCGCGGGCGACGGCGGCGCGCTCGCCGGCGAGGACGGCGTCGACGTCGAGGGCGCCGAGCGAGGTGAGGTCGATGTCGCAGGCCTCGACGACCGAGCTGATCATGCCTGCGAGGCCCATGCGCTGGCCGTCCTCGGGCGAGAAGATCGTGACGCCGGACGCGCGCAGGCGGGCGATCTCCTCGGGGACGATGACGCCGCCCCCGCCGCCGACGACCTGCACGTGCCCGGCGCCCTGCTCGCGCAGCGACTCCACGAGGTACTCGAAGTACTCGACGTGCCCGCCCTGGTAGGACGAGACGGCCACGCCCTGCACGTCCTCCTCGATCGCCGCGTCGACGACCTCCTGGACCGAGCGGTTGTGGCCGAGGTGGATCACCTCCGCGCCCTGGCTCTGGAAGATCCTCCGCATGATGTTGATCGACGCGTCGTGCCCGTCGAAGAGTGCCGACGCGGTGACGAGTCGGACGGGGTGCGTGGGCACGTGCAGCGCGGTCATGCGAACTCCTAGGAAGTCAGATGCTCGGACATCCTACTAATGGGACGTGCTGCGCGCCACCCCCGACGCCGACGTCGGCCGGGTGCCCGCCGCTGCGCCTATGATCAGCCCATGCCGCAGGAGCCCCGACTCGCGTTCGACCCGCTCGAGCGGGCGGGAGAGCTGTGGGAGGAGCGCATCGGCGACGCCACGGCCATGCGGCTCGCGACGTCGATCATGCGGGTGCACCAGCTCGTGATCAGTCGTCTCGACGCGGCACTGAAGCCGCACGGGATCACGTTCGCGCGCTTCGAGGTGCTGCGCCTCATCTCCTTCAGCCGCGCAGGTCGGTTGCCGTTGAGCAAGATTGGTGAGCGGCTGATGGTGCACCCGACGTCGGTGACGAACGCGATCGACCGGCTGGAGGCGCAGGGCCTGGTGGTCCGCGAGCCCGACCCGACCGACCGGCGCCGGACCTTCGCGTCGCTGACGCCTGACGGGGAGCGGGTGGTCGAGGACGCGACCGCCGCCCTCATGGACGTGCAGTTCGGCGTCGCCCAGCTCGACGCCGACGACCAGCAGGCGGCGTACGCGTTGCTGCGGGGGCTCCGCCAGGTCGACTTCGGCGCGTGAGCGAGGGAGGGACGCGGGAGCCGAGGTTAGTCGCGCCGGAGCTCTGGTTCGCAGTGTCTGTCGTGGTGAACTTCCTCCGAGCCGTGGTTCCCGAGCGCGCGGAGCACGACCCGCTGCGCCTGGCGTCGCTGCTCGTGGGTGGGGTCCTCGTCCTCACGATCATGCGCCGCGCCTCGTTGTACGGATCACGGGCGGTCCGGTGGGCCGGTCGCGCCGCCACGGTGGTCCTCCTGGCCTCCCTGCTGGTGGCGCTCGACGCGTGGGCCCGCTCCTCGAGGCCCGAGCTCGCGGTGAGCTGGCCGGAACTGGTGGTGGTGGGTGTGGTCGCGCCGATCGTCCTGCTGGTCGTGTGGGCCTCCTCCCGCCCGCCCGCACCGTGAGCGGGGACGCCTGGTTCATCGGGGTCGGTACTGGATGTGGTCGAGGCGGGTGTGGTGGATCTCGACGAACTCGATGGTGCGGTCTCGGCGGGTCCAGGCTCGGGTGAACGCGGTC
>NZ_LUNH01000085.1:0-2621 GCF_001628525.1 Aeromicrobium sp. REDSEA-S38_B2
CTCTTGCACGCGGTCGATTCCCGTGCGAATCTCGCCCACCTGGTGACCCAACGCACTGTCCTGTTGTCCGGGGCTGCTTTGCAACGTGAACAACCGGTTGAGCAGGAAGAGAGAAAGACCCGTCGCCGCCAGGGCGACAATGCCAACTATGACTATTGCTGCTTCCATGGTCTAACCCGGCCCCGTGAGTCTGGCTACGCCGCGCCCCATTTTCGTGCCGTGAAATGCAGATTTCATTATCCCGGTCCCGTGAGTCTGGCAACGCCCCGCATAGTAGGTCCGCCGTTGCTCATGCGCTTGGCCTGCATGGGCTGTCCCTTGCCGCAGTTGGGTATGGGGTTCACCCGCAGGTCGTTGCCCACGGCGTCGATGGACATGAAGTAGTCCCGGCTGTCCGAGGTGATGCCCCCGTCACGGTAGAGCTGCCCCAGCTGGCCGTTCTTGATCTCATAGACCTTGACCGCCGTGATGCGGAAATTCTCTCTGGACTCGGCGATGGAGGGTGTGCGGTGGCCGTCGATGTAATAGCCGTCCTCCACCTCGGAGATTATCTCCAGGGGGTCCTGCTGGCCCGGCCCGAAGATGGTGTTGGTCATGCGTATCAACGGCACCAACTGGGCCTCGGTGGAGCGGGCCGACCCGTTGGGGGAGATGCCCATAATGGCGGCGGTCTGGCGGTTGTTCAGGAACTCCTCCAACACGCCGTCCCTCAGGATGTAGGCCCGGCGGGCGGGGGTGCCTTCGTGGTCGTACTTGAATGAGCCGTAGCCCTCGATGGTGGGGTCGGAATAGGCCGTGACCAGGGGCGAGGCGATCTGGTTGCCCAGTTGGTTCTCGTTCAGGTCCTTCAGGAACCAGGAGCGGCCCGCGTAGCCCGTCTCGTACTTCAGCGCCCGGTCAAGCTCCGAGGGATGGCCCACCACCTCGTGGACCAACAGAGTGTTGAAGTGGGGGTTGGTTACCACTGTGACCTCTTTGTCCGGCGGCTTCAGGGGCGGTGCGTCGGCCACCTCCACGGCGTCGGCGCCCAGCAGCGAGACGAGCGTGGTGCCGATGCCCGACACGAGCGGGTCGCCCGACGCGAGCGCCACGACCCGGCGTCCAGCGTGCTCCTCCAGGAGCGTGGGCAGGCCCTCGCGCAAGGGCGACGGCCAGGGCACGCGGGTCGCGCCGACGTCGGCGGGCACGAGCGCGAGGTGCCGCTCGCCGCCGAGGAGCACGTCGGCGGCCTCGACCGCGGCGCGAGGTGCCCCAGAGGGTTGGGGAGAATCGGGAAGCCGGTGGAAGTCCGGCACAGGGTCCGCTGCGGTGACCACCTAGGGGTGGAAGTCCGAAGACCGGCCTCGCGCCGCACCAGCCATGGCGATCGAGCGGGAGCCCTCATGCCACAGCACTACCCCTTCACCGCCGTCGTCGGCGCCGAGCCCGACCAGCTCGACGACATGGCGCTGGCCCTCGTCCTCACGACGATCTCGCCCGCGATCGGCGGGGTCCTCGTGCGCGGGGAGAAGGGCACGGCCAAGTCGACGCTCGTGCGCGCGCTGGCCGCGGTGCTGCCGCCCATCGACGTCGTGAAGGGCGACCGGTTCTCCAGCGACCCCGCCGACCCCGCGCCGCTCTCGCCCGACGGCCCGTTCGGTCCCGACCCGGAGGCCGAGACGCGGCCGGTGCGGCTCGTCGAGCTGCCCGTCGGAGCCACCGAGGACCGCGTGCTCGGCTCCCTCGACCTCGAGCAGGCGCTCGGCAGCGGCGTCACCCGCTACGAGCCCGGTCTGCTCGCCCGCGCGCACCGCGGCGTGCTGTACGTCGACGAGGTCAACCTGCTGCACGACCACCTCGTCGACCTCCTGCTCGACGCCGCCGCCATGGGCCGCTCGACGGTCGAGCGCGACGGCGTGTCCGTCGAGCACGCCGCCCGGTTCGTGCTGATCGGCACCATGAACCCCGAGGAGGGCGAGCTGCGCCCGCAGCTGCTCGACCGCTTCGGCCTGGCGGTCGAGGTCGCCGCGCCGCGCGACCCGCAGGCCCGCGCCGAGGTCGTGCGCCGCCGGCTCGCGTTCGACGCCGACCCCGCCGGGTTCGCCGCACGCTTCGCCGAGCAGGACGCCGCGCTCACGGCGCGGATCCGCCGGGCGCAGGAGCTGGTGGCCGAGGTCGAGCTCGACGACGCGACGCTCGTGTCGATCGCCGAGCTGTGCGCGGCCTTCGAGGTCGACGGCCTGCGCGCCGACATCGTCACCGCCCGCACCGCCGCCGCCCACGCCGCCTGGCACGGCCGCACCACGATCACGCGCGACGACGTCCGCGCCGCCGCCCGTCTCGCGCTGCCGCACCGGCGTCGGCGCAACCCGTTCGACGAGACGGGCCTCGACGAGTCGCAGCTCGACGACCTCCTCGGACCCGACGAGCCGCCCGCGGGCGGACCCGAGGACGGGCCCGGCGACGGTGGTCCTGACGACGGCGGCCCTGACGGTGGGGGTCCCGAAGGTGGACCCGGAGGCGCGCCCGAGAGCGGGTCGGCCGCCTCGGCACCCGCCACCCCGCCCACGCCGCCCGGGGGCGACGCCCCTGAGGGATCCGGCCAGGCGCAGGAATCGACGGTGGGCGCCGGTGAGCCCGTG
>NZ_LUNH01000086.1:0-19378 GCF_001628525.1 Aeromicrobium sp. REDSEA-S38_B2
GGCGGCATCCTCGACGTCACCGAGCTCGGCCGCTTCCCCACCCAACCCCTCCGCAGGGCACTCAACCTGATCGACGGCACGTGCGACGTCCCGGGTTGCACCCGACCCGCCATCGCCTGCGACGCCGACCACCAGATCCCCTACGACCCCCACCCACCACCAGGACAACCACCCGGCCAGCAGCGTGGACCCACCGAAGCCGCGAACCTGCACCACCGCTGCCCACCCCACCACGGACTCAAGACCCGAGGAGCACTCACCGTCAGCCACGACCGGGACGGCAACGCCCACTGGCACCTGCCCACCCGCACCATCGACGCCGAGACCGCCTTCACCCGCGCCTGGACCCGACGAGACCGCACCATCCAGTTCGTCGAGATCCACCACACCCACCCCGACCACATCCAGTACCGACCCCGATGAGACAGGCCGCGGCCGGGCGCGAGCGGGCGTCGATAGCATCGCCCGCGTGAGTGACTACCTGGAGCTGCTGCCCGCCGTCGACGTCAAGGGCGGCCAGGCCGTCCAGCTGGTGCAGGGGGTGGACGGGTCGGAGAAGCGGTTCGGCGACCCCGTCGAGGCTGCGCTGCGCTGGCAGTCGGCCGGCGCGGAGTGGATCCACCTCGTCGACCTCGACGCCGCGTTCGGCCACGGGCACAACCGCGACCTGCTCGCGCGGATCGTCGGCACCCTCGACATCGACGTCGAGATGTCCGGCGGCATGCGCGACGACGAGTCGCTCGCGGCCGCCATGGACGCCGGCTGCCGCCGGGTGAACATCGGCACCGCCGCGCTCGAGAACCCCGAGTGGTGCGCGAAGGTCATCGCCGAGTGGGGCGACCGGGTCGCCATCGGGCTCGACGTCCGCGGCACGACCCTCGCCGCACGCGGCTGGACCCGCGACGGCGGCGACCTGCACGAGACGCTCGCCCGCCTCGACGCCGAGGGCTGCGCCCGCTACGTCGTCACCGACGTCAACAAGGACGGCATGCTGCAGGGACCGAACCTCGACCTGCTGCGCGACGTCTGCTCCCGCACCGACCGGCCCGTCGTCGCGTCCGGCGGCGTCACCACCCTCGCCGACATCGAGGCGCTGATGGGTCTCGTCGACATCGGCGTCGAGGGTGCCATCGCCGGTACCGCGCTGTACACCGGACAGTTCACGCTCGAGGACGCGCTCGCCCTGACCCGCGGCCAGGCCCGACCGGAGGCCTGACCGTGGCCGCGGGACCGGTGTGGGACCGCTTCGAGGCGGACCCACGCGATCCCGCCCACGTCGCGCTGCGCGCCTCCGACGCCGACCGCGACGTCGTGCTCGCCGCGCTGCGCGACGCCTACGCCGCCGGGAAGGTCGACACCGCCGAGTACGAGCGGCGCGTCGACGCGGCCCTGGAGGTCGTCCGCCTCGGCCAGGTGCTGCCGCTGCTCGAGGACCTCGCGTCAAGCCGCACACCCGCCCGACGGGCGCGTCGTGCTCCCGAGGGTGCCACCGTGCGGGAGGAGGCCCTGGCCACGTTCGAGCGCGACCTGCGCGGCATGCGCACCGGCTGGGTCGCCCTCTCGGTCCTGCTCGTCGGCATCTGGGGCGCGACGTCGGTGGCCGCGGGGGAGCTGCTGTTCTTCTGGCCGGTGTTCCCCGTGCTGGCCGTCGGGGTCGGGTACCTGTCGCACCGGCTCAACCCCGAGAAGCACGTCGAGGAGCTCGAGGAGAAGATCGCCCGCAAGCGTCGTCGACGCCGCGAGGACTGAGCTCAGGTCAGGCGCGACACCAGGCCGACCAGCCCGGACACGGCGCCCACGAGCAGGGCGAGCAGGAGCAGCGCGAGGACGAAGCAGCCGACCCAGTCGCCGACCGACATGTGGTCGTCATCGACGACCCCGGCGTTCGGCGGCGGCAGCGGGAACCGCTCCATGTACTCCGCGAGGTGCGCCTGGGAGCAGAACCGGAACGTGTCCTTCGCGGCGTCGACGAACCAGTCGTCGCCCCACTCGTCCTCGGAGATGCGGCGGTGGACGTTCACGACCATCGCGTCGTCGGAGGTGACGTCGATCGTGCCGCGGCAGAGGAAGCACTGGTAGGTCGCAGGCACCGGGGAAGCATAGCCATCGGTAGGCTCGGCGGGTGAGCCTCGCCGTCCGTGTCATCCCCTGCCTCGACGTCGACGCGGGACGCGTCGTGAAGGGCGTCAACTTCGTCGACCTCGTCGACGCCGGCGACCCCGTGGAGATGGCCCGCGTGTACGACGCCGAGGGCGCCGACGAGCTGACCTTCCTCGACATCACCGCCTCCAGCGGCGACCGCGCCACGACCTTCGACATCGTCGGCAGCACGGCCGAGCAGGTCTTCATCCCGCTGACCGTCGGGGGAGGGGTGCGCACCGTCGACGACGTCGACCGGCTGCTGCGCGCCGGCGCGGACAAGGTCGGCATCAACACGGCCGCCATCGCGCGACCGGAGGTGATCGCCGAGATCGCGCACCGCTTCGGCAACCAGGTGCTGGTGCTGAGCGTCGATGCACGACGCAGCCCCACGAGCGGCGACGGGGCGCAGCCGAGCGGCTACGAGGTGACCACGCACGGCGGTCGACGCAGCGCCGGTCTCGACGCCGTGGAGTGGGTGCGTCGTGCGGAGGAGCTGGGCGTCGGCGAGGTGCTGCTGAACTCCATGGACGCCGACGGGACGAAGGCGGGCTACGACCTGGAAATGATCCGGGCGGTCCGCAGCGTTACCCAGGTGCCACTGATCGCCAGTGGTGGTGCCGGACGGCTCGAGCACTTCGCTCCCGCGGTCGAGGCCGGTGCCGACGCCCTGCTCGCCGCGAGCGTGTTCCACTTCGGCGAGCTCACGATCGGACAGGTGAAAGAGACCTTGCGAGCAGCTGGACACCGTGTCAGGTAGCGACCTCGGGTCGGCCCAGCAGGACCGGATGATGCGCCGGGGCCTCGGCCTCCTCGGGCGCGGCATCGTCGAGCAGAAGGGGCTGTTCGCCGTCTCGGCGGTCGGCAGCGTCCTGTTCGGCGCGATGACCGTCGCCGACGCCTGGGTGCTCGGCTGGGCCACCGACCACGTCATCCGGCCCTCCTTCGCGCGGGGCGAGGTGGCCCAGGGCGCGCTGTGGACGGCCATCGGCCTGTTCCTGACCGTCGCGACCCTGCGCGCCCTGGGCGTCATCGCCCGTCGGCTCATCGGCGGCATCGTCTACTACCGGCTCGTCGCCACCTACCGCCGCAAGGTCACCCGCCAGTACCTCGCGCTGCCCATGTCGTGGCACCACCGCCACCCCACCGGGCAGCTGCTCTCCAACGCCAACGCCGACGTCGAGGCCGCGTGGGCGGTGTTCATGCCGCTGCCGATGGCCGTCGGCGTCGTCGCGATGCTCGCGGCCGCGCTCGTCGCCATGGTCGAGGCCGACTGGGTGCTGACGATCGTCGGCCTCGTCGTCTTCCCCGCACTGTTCGGCATCAACGTCTTCTACCAGCGCTGGCTGTCGCCGCGCGTGGCCCGCGCACAGGCGCTGCGCGGCGACCTCAGCGCGGTCGCCCACGAGTCCTTCGACGGCGCGCTGGTCGTCAAGTCGCTCGGCCGCGAGGCCGAGGAGACCGAGCGGTTCACGCGGGCCACGCACGAGCTGCGCGACGCGAACATCGCGGTCGGGCGCATCCGCAGCATCTTCGACCCGCTCCTGGAGGCGTTGCCGAACCTCGGCATCCTCCTCGTGCTCGTCCTCGGCGTCGGCCGGGTCGCCAGCGGTGCCGCGGAGCCGGGCGACGTCGTGCAGGTCGCGTACCTGTTCACGGTCGTCGCCTTCCCCGTGCGCGCGATCGGCTGGGTCCTCGGCGAGCTGCCGCGCAGCGTGGTCGGCTGGGACCGCGTCGACAACGTGCTGCAGGCGACGGGGTCGATGGCCTACGGCGACGGCACGGTCCCGGGCGCCGGAGCGGTCGACCTGCGCCTGCGCGGCGTGGCCCACCGCTTCGACGACGCCGAGCACGACGTGCTCCAGGGCGTCGACCTCCACGTGCCCCGCGGCAGCGTCACCGCGCTCGTCGGAGCGACGGGCAGCGGCAAGAGCACGCTCACCACGCTGCTGTCCCGGCTCGTCGACCCGCGACTCGGCACCGTCGAGGTCGACGGCCTCGACCTGCGCACGCTCGACCACGGCGCGCTGGCCAGCACCGTCGCCGTCGTCCCGCAGGGCACGTTCCTGTTCGACGACTCCGTCCGCGAGAACGTGACGCTCGGCCTCGACGTCCCCGACGAGGACGTGTGGGAGGCGTTGCGCACGGTGCAGGCCGACGGGTTCGTCGCACGCCTCGGCGCCGGGCTCGACACCCAGCTCGGCGAGCGCGGCACGACCCTGTCGGGCGGCCAGCGCCAGCGCCTCGCGCTCGCCCGCGCCCTGGTGCGCCGACCCCGCCTGCTCGTCATGGACGACGCGACGAGCGCGGTCGACCCGGAGGTCGAGCAGCGGATCCTGCGGGCGCTCGCGGAGCGCACGTCCGACGGCAGCGGCCCGACCGTGCTCGTCGTCGCCTACCGCAAGGCCACCATCTCCCTCGCCGACGAGGTCGTGCTGCTCGACGGCGGCCGCGTGGTCGAGCGGGGCACCCACGAGGAGCTGCTGGAGAGGTCGAGCGTCTACCGCGATCTCGTCGACGCCTACGACCAGGCGAGGGAGGCGAGCGCATGAGCAGCGACACCACGCTCCCCGGCGTCGCACCCGTGCGCGCCACCGGCGGTCAGATCGTGCGCCGCGGGCTCGCGCTCTCGCCGGCCATCCGCGACGGCCTGTGGCTCACCCTTCTGCTGGCCGTGCTCAGCACCGTCGGCGGCTCCGTGGTGCCCGTGGTCATCCAGCGCACGATCGACTCCGGTCTCGGCGACGGCGGCACGACGTCGCTGTCCGCCATCGGGCCCTACCTCCTCGGGGCGCTCGTCCTCGTGCTGCTGACGGCCGTCGTCGCCTACTGGATGCGGGTGCGGCTGTTCGTCGCGAGCGAGCGCGGCCTGGCCGAGCTGCGGGTCACCGCGTTCCGGCACGTCCACGACCTGTCGATGCTCACGCAGAACGCCGAGCGGCGCGGCGCCCTCGTCTCGCGGGTGACCTCCGACGTCGACCAGGTGTCCCTGTTCCTGCAGTTCACCGGCATCACCATCGTCATCAGCATCGGCCAGATGCTGGTCGCGACGATCATCATGGCGTTCTACTCCTGGCAGCTCACGCTCGTCGTGTGGGCCTGCTTCCTGCCCCTCGTCATGAGCCTGAAGTTCTTCGCCGGACGGCTCAGCCGCGCCTACGACACCGTCCGCCGGACGGTCGGTGAGATGCTCGCCGTGGTCGCCGAGCCCGTCGTGGGCGCGTCGGTCGTCAAGGCGCACGCCATCGAGGAGCGCACGCAGCAGCGCGTCGACGACGGCATCCAGCGCAACCTCGACGCCAACGTCCGCGCGCAGAAGCTGGTCGCCGTCACGTTCGCGTCGGCGGGGCTCGCCGGAGGCCTGGCGAACGCCGGCGCCATCGCGGCCGGTGTCGTGATCGGCGTGGCGGGCGGGCTGTCGATGGGCACCGTCATCGCCTTCGCGTTCCTCGTCGGGTTGCTCGTCGGGCCGGCGCAGATGGCCACCCAGGTGCTCACCGAGGCGCAGAACGCGATCGCGTCCTGGCGACGCGTCATCGAGCTCCTCGACACGCCCGCCGACGTCGTCGACCCCGGTCCCGACGGGCTCGCGCTCCCCGACGAGGTGCTCGGTGCGCGCTTCGAGGGCGTCGGGTTCGCCTACCCCGGCGGACCGGAGGTGCTCTCCGACGTCGACGTCGTCATCGAGCCACGGCAGCGGATCGCCGTCGTGGGCGAGACGGGCTCGGGCAAGACGACGTTCGCGAAGCTGCTGACCCGCCTCATGGACCCGACCCGCGGCACCGTGCGGCTGGGCGACACCGACATCACGCAGGTCGCCTTCGACGACCTTCGGCGGCACGTGCTGATGGTGCCGCAGGAGGGGTTCCTGTTCGACGCCACGCTGCGCGAGAACCTGCGCTACGGCCGGCGGGACGCGTCCGACGAGGTGCTCCTGGCGACGGTGGCCGACCTGGGGCTCACCGACTGGTTCGCGACGCTGCCGCGAGGCCTCGACACGCCGGTCGGCCAGCGTGGCGAGTCGTTGTCGGCGGGGGAGCGGCAGCTGGTGGCGCTGGTGCGCTCGGCGCTCGCCGACCCCGACTTCCTCGTGCTCGACGAGGCCACCAGCGCCGTCGACCCGCAGACGGAGCTGCGCGCCACCCGCGCCCTGGAGACGCTGCTCGACGGGCGCACGAGCGTCACCATCGCGCACCGGCTGACCACGGCCGAGAACGCCGACCGGGTGCTCGTGTTCGATGCCGGCCGGCTGGTGGAGGACGGGTCGCACGCCGCGCTCGTCGAGGCCGGCGGCGTGTACGCGCGCCTGCACGCCAGCTGGGTGGCGCAGGCGTCGCTGGGCATCGCCCCGGTCGCCGACTGACCCTCTGGGAGGATGGACCCGTGAGCTCCCTCGACCCCGCCGTCGCCGCACGGCTCAAGCGCGACCCTGCCGGCCTCGTGCCGGCCGTCGTCCAGGACGCCGGCACGCACGCCGTCCTCATGGTCGGCTGGATGGACGACGAGGCGCTGCACCGCACGCTCACGACGGGCCGCGGGACCTACTGGAGCCGCAGCCGCCAGGAGTACTGGGTGAAGGGGGAGACCTCCGGCCACGTGCAGCACGTGCGCGAGGTCCGGCTCGACTGCGACGGCGACACGCTGCTCGTCGTCGTCGACCAGGAGGGCCCCGCCTGCCACACGGGCGCCACCACCTGCTTCGACGCGGACCGGCTGCTGTGACGTCACCCGCTGCCGCGCCGACCCGCGGCCGTCGGCTGTACGCGCCGTCGGTGCTCGGCCTGCTGGTCGCGGGCGGCGTGGCCTGGGTCGCCCTCGGACGCACGTGGGCCAGCACCCGGCTCGCGCCCCAGGGCCTCCCGCCCGCCGACGTCGTGGTCACGGGCCGCGACGTCGCGCCGCTGGCCGCTGCCCTGGCGGTGGTGGTCGTCACCGCGGCGCTCGCCGTGCTCGCGACGCGCGGCCGGGGCCGGTGGGTCGTGGGCGTGCTGGTCGTCCTCCTGGGCGTCGGTGGCGCGGTGCTCAGCGTGCTCGGCGGCACGGGCGACGGCTCGCGCGACGCGCTCGTGGGCGCGGCCGAGCAGTCGCCGGCGTTCACCGGTGAGGACCTCGGCCGCGTCGCGACCTCGCCGTGGCCGTTCGTGGCGGCCGGAGGCTTCGTGGTCGCGGCGCTGCTCGGCGCCCTGGTGGTGCGGCACGGACGCGGCTGGCCCGGGATGAGCGGACGCTACGACGCACCGTCGCGCCGACCGGTCGTCGAGGACCCGTGGAAGGCGCTCGACGAGGGACGCGACCCGACCGTGTGACGAAAGTCCCTCCACGAGCCGTCGCGGACGTAACCCTGGGTGCCGCGCCTCGTTGACCCGTGCGACACCGAGAGACGGTGACCACGAGTGGAGGTCGAATGCGCGTCCTCGTGCACGACTACAGCGGGCACCCGTTCCAGGCCCAGCTCAGCCGCGAGCTCGCCCGGCGCGGGCACGACGTGACGCACTCCACCTGCAACGCCTACGTCTCCGGCAAGGGCCGACTCAAGGCCCAGCCCGGCGAGACCATCCGCTTCGAGACCGTCGGCGACGGCATCGTCTTCGACAAGCGCCGCTTCGTGCAGCGGCTCCTGCTCGAGGTGCGCCTCGGCGTCGAGCTCGTGCGCCACGTGCGCCGCGTCCGCCCCGACGTCGCGCTCATGTCGAACGTGCAGATCCCGACGCTCGTCGTCTTCGCCGCCGCCATGGCGCTGTTCCGCCAGCCCTGGGTGCTGTGGCACCAGGACGTCTACTCGGTGGCCGTCCGGTCCTTCGCCGGCGCCAAGCTCTCGCGCTCCTTCCGCGCCGTCGCGCTCGCGTTCGACCTGGCCGAGCGCTGGACGTCGCGGCGTGCCAGCCAGGTGGTCGTCATCGCCGACTCCTTCGTCCCGGTGCACGAGCGGTGGGGCACGGCTCACAAGACGACCGTCATCGCCAACTGGGCCCCGCTCGATGAGATCGTGCCGGTCCAGCGCAAGAACGACTGGGCCGTGGAGCACGAGCTCGACGACGTCCAGACCCTCCTGTACTCCGGGACCCTCGGCCTCAAGCACGACCCGGCCCTGCTGGTGCGGCTGACGGCCGCCGTGCGCGAGCTCGGTCGTCCCGTGCGGCTCGTCGTCGTGAACGAGGGTCCGGCGGCCGACGTGATCCGCGCCGAGGCCGACCGGCTCGACGTCCCGCTCACCCTGCTGCCGTTCCAGCCCTACGAGCGTCTCCCCGAGGTGCTCGGCAGCGGCGACGTCCTCGTCGTGCTGCTCGACCAGCAGGCCGGCGCGTTCTCCGTGCCGTCCAAGACGCTGTCCTACCTGTGCGCGGGCCGTCCCGTCGTCGGCCTGATGCCCGAGGAGAACGCCGCCTCCGACCTGGTCGAGCGCGCCGGCGGTCACGTCGGCCGTCCCGAGGCGACCTCGCTGCCCGCGGCCGCGGCCTGGGTCGACGCCCTGCTCGCCGACGACGAGCGTCGCGACACCGTGCGCGCCCAGGCGCGTGAGCTCGCCGAGCAGGAGTTCTCGCTGGCCGGCTGCGCCGACCGGTTCGAGGCCGTCCTCGAGCGGGGTGCGCGATGACCGCCGTCACGAGCGACGCCACCGTGCAGGCGGGCGCCGAGCCCGAGCGGCGCGGCGCCGTGCCGCTGGTCGTCGTCGGCCCGCGCACGCGTGTCGGCCGCAGCCTGCTGGCGCGGCACGAGGGACCTGTGCTCGCCGTCTCGCGGCACGCCGACGACACGGCGGCGCTCGCAGGCGCCGACGTGCTCGACGTCGAGGACGACGACCTGGGCTCACGGCTGGCCGACGCGTCGGCGGTCGACGTCGCGGTGTGCGCGCTGGGCCCGGTCCACCCGGGCGTCCCCGACCACGACCGCGACGTCGCAGGCCTGCGCCGCGACCTCGGACTGCTCCGCCGCGTCCTCGGTGCCGCCGACGGCCGTCCGGTCCGCATCCTCCTCGTGTCCTCGGTGGTCGCGCTGGCGCCCACGCCCGACCGGCGCTACTACGGCGGCGCGAAGAGCCTCGTCGAGCAGCTGCTCCTCGAGCTCGTCGCCGCCCACCCGCACGCACGCCTCGACGTGCTCTACCCCGGGCGGCTCCTGGCCGCGGGGGAGGGCACGCGACCGTGGCACCGGCTGCACGCGCGGTTCGACCGCGTCGCGGCGCACGTCGAGCGCGCGCTGCGGTCGTCGCAGCCGCTCGGCCGTCGTCGCGTCGTCGGCCTCGACGCGCGCCTGTGGCTGCTGGTGCGCTCCCTCTCCCTCGTCGTCCAGGCCGTCCGGCCCGGACGCGTCGATCCGACCCCCGAGCTCGTCGACCCGAAGGTGGCCCCCTGATGTGGAAGAAGCGCGCACTCGACCTGTTCCTCACCGTCGTCGGGGCGATCGTCTGGGTGCCGGTGGTGCTCACCGTCGCGGCCGGCATCCTCCTCGCGGAGGGGCGTCCGGTGTTCTACCGCTCGCGCCGTCGAGTCAGCAGCGACGAGGTCGTGCTGCTCACCAAGTTCCGCACGATGGTGCGCAACGCCGACAAGCTCGTGAACCGCGACACCGTCCCGGTCGACGACACCACCCGCTTCCTCAACATCCCCGCCGACTCGCCGCTGTACACGCGCATCGGCCGGTTCGTGGAGCGGTTCGCGCTCACCGAGCTGCCGCAGCTGTGGCACGTCGTGCGCGGCGACATGAGCGTCGTCGGCAACCGGCCGCTGCCGCAGAACGTCATCGACTGCCTGCGCGAGGAGTTCCCGCAGGTCTCCGACCGCTTCCTCACCCGCGCGGGCCTGACCGGACCGGCGCAGCTGGTCGGTCGTGAGGCGCTCGGCGACGCGGAGCGCCTCGACCTCGAGGCCGCCTACTGCCGTGCCTGCCTCAACGGCTACCAGGCGCGCCTGGACATCGTCATCCTGGCGGCTACGATCCTCGGCGTCCTGGGCATCGGTCGCGACCGCGATGCGCGCGCCGTGCACGCCCTCATCGCCCGCCACTCCGGACGTTCGCGCTCGTACGCGCTCGCGCCCACCGGCTCGACGCGCTCCGCAGGAGGTCGCGCCAGCGGCGCCGCCGCGCACCGGTAGGCTGTCGGAGTCGTCCCCCTCGCAGGAGAGAGAGCTGCATGTCGCACGGATCGTCGCCCGCGTCCTGGACCGCCGTCCTGGTCTGCCTCGCCGGCTTCACCATCGGCGGGATCGCTCTGATCCCCGAGCCGCACTGGGTGCCCTTCACGATCGGCGCGGCGCTCGCCGTGATCGCCGGACCGCTCGGCCTGGTCATGTCGCGCATGGGCTTCGGCGCCGAGCGCGCCCCCGGCCACGGTGCGACGGCGCACGGCGTCGACGAGCACCGCGGCGTCACGGACTGACCCTCACGTGAGCAGCGACGGGCCCGCCTGGGGCGAGCGGCCCGAGTCGGACGCTCCGACGCCGCCGCCCGCCGCCCCCGCCCCGCAGTACCCGACCTACCCCGGTCAGGCGCCCGAGGGCGACGTCGCCGGTGCGCCGCACCCGGTGGCGGCTACCTCGGCCGCGTCGTCGCCGGCCCTGCCGGCCGCCCCGCCGGTCGCGCCCGCGGCCGAGCCGGCCGGGTGGTGGATCCGCGTGGCCGCGGCGTTCGTCGACTTCCTCGTGCCGTTCGTCATCACCTGCATCCCCTTCGTCGCGGGCTTCGTCGTCGCCTTCTCGGGCTCGAGGTACGACGAGGCCACCGACACCGTCACCGACGTCGAGCCGGGCGGCTTCGTGATCACCGGGCTCGCCGTCGTCGCCTTCCTCGCCTTCGACGCGTGGAACCGTGGCCTGCGGGTGGGCTACCGCGGCGAGAGCCTCGGCAAGCAGCTCGTCGGCGTGCGCATCGTGCGACGCGACGGCACCGTCACCGGACCCCTTGAGGGCTTCTTCCGGTGGATGATCGGACTGTTCCTGCAGTGGACGTTCGTCGGCCTGCTCGTCGACCTGCTGTGGCCTCTGGGCAACGACGCGCGGCAGACGGTCCACGACCTCGCCGTCGGCACGTTCCCGATCCGCACCTGACCGGTCCCGCTACGTCAAGCCCGACACGCCAGGTACTGCTCGGCTGGACCCGGCGTCCGCGCCACGCTTGGATGGTGGCAGAGCCGGGGCAGCACCCGGCCCGACCGGAGGAAGAGATCCATGGAGCCGTTCCCCGCCAGTCCCGAGCCGGAGTACCGACCCGAGGGCAAGGGCCCGCGCCCGGCGTCGGTCGCCACCGCCGTCAAGCTCATCTGGGCCAACGTCGCGCTGAGCCTGCTCTCCGCGGTGCTCGCCTTCGCGATGCTCGACGACCTCATCGACCAGGCGATCGACAACGCCGGCTCCGGCGCGACGATCGACCGTGACGCGGCCCGTATCGGCGCCATCGGCGCCGTCGTCTTCGGCCTGATCATCGGCGTCGGCCTCGCGGCGCTGTTCGCCTACTTCATCGGCAAGGGCGCCAACTGGGCGCGCATCGTCTACACGGTCCTCATCGTGATCGGCGTGCTCGGGTCGCTGGCGCAGCTGGGCGGCCAGCCGCCCGTCCTGCTGGTGCTCTCGCTCGTCAGCCTCGCGATCGGCATCGCCATCGTCGTCTTCCTCTACCGCCCCGACTCGAACGCGTACTTCAAGAAGAAGGCCTGAGCCGGACGCCCGCCGCCCCGGCCCGATCCCGCACGATCGGACCGGGGCGGTCGCGCGTGCGGACGCCAGGACCCAGGGCCGTCGTCCGCCTGCTGCGCGGGTACCCTCGGGGGAGCAGCTCGAACCCTGACGAGGAGGTGGCCATGACGGTGCTCGACGACATCCTCGCGGGCGTCGCGGAGGACCGCGCCGCCCGACAGGCCACCTGCTCCCTCGAGCAGCTCAAGGAGCAGGCACGGCTCCAGCCGCCCGCGCTCGACCCGATGCCGACGTTCCGCGCCGACGGCGTGAGCGTCATCGCCGAGGTCAAGCGGGCCAGCCCCAGCAAGGGCGCCCTCGCGGCCATCAAGGACCCCGCCGGTCTCGCCCGCGACTACGCCGCCGGTGGCGCCGCCACGATCAGCGTGCTCACCGAGCGTCGCCGCTTCGACGGCAGTCTCGACGACCTGCGCGCCGTCCGCGCCCAGGTCGACGTGCCCGTGCTGCGCAAGGACTTCATCACCACCTCCTACGAGCTCTGGGAGGCGCGTGCGGCAGGCGCCGACATGGCGCTGCTCATCGTCGCCGCGCTCGACCAGCAGGCCCTCGTCAGCCTCATCGAGCGG
Source organism: Aeromicrobium sp. REDSEA-S38_B2 (assembly GCF_001628525.1). Taxonomy (NCBI): domain Bacteria; kingdom Bacillati; phylum Actinomycetota; class Actinomycetes; order Propionibacteriales; family Nocardioidaceae; genus Aeromicrobium; species Aeromicrobium sp. REDSEA-S38_B2. The sequence continues at coordinate 12,395 of NZ_LUNH01000086.1, forward strand.
GCCCGGTCGATCGGCCTCACGCCACTCGTGGAGGTCCACGACGAGGACGAGGTCGACCGCGCGCTCGACGCCGGCGCCGAGCTGATCGGCGTCAACGCCCGCGACCTCAAGACGCTCGAGGTCAAGCGCGACACCTTCGAGCGGCTCGCGCCCCGCATCCCCGACGGTGTCGTCCGGGTGGCCGAGTCCGGCGTCCGCGGTCCGCACGACGTGCTCGAGTACGCGCGCGCCGGTGCGCACGTCGTGCTCGTCGGCGAGACGCTCGTCCGTGGCGACGACCCCCGCGCCAGCGTGGCCGACCTGGTCGCGGCCGGAGCCCACCCCGCGCTGCAGCAGAGGCCCTGACGTGGCTGCCACAGCGTCGCGGCGATGGTGACGGTCGCACCCGCCCCACCGACCCCTCTGCACCCCGCCACGCCAGGGAGACACCCATGACCGTCTACGCCCAGCCGGACGCCACCGGCCACTTCGGCCGCTTCGGTGGCCGCTTCATGCCCGAGGCGCTCGTCGCCCCGCTCGACGAGCTCGCGGAGGCCTGGGCCGACGCGCAGGCCGACCCGTCCTTCCTCGGCGAGCTCGACCGCATGTTCCGCGAGTACGCCAACGTGCCCAGCCCGCTCTACGACGCCACCCGGTTCTCCGAGGCGGTCGGCGCGCGCGTGCTGCTCAAGCGCGAGGACCTCAACCACACCGGCGCGCACAAGATCCGCAACGTGCTCGGCCAGGCGCTGCTCGCCAAGCGCATCGGCAAGCCCCGCGCCATCGCCGAGACCGGCGCCGGCCAGCACGGCGTCGCCTCTGCCACCGCCTGTGCCTACCTCGACCTCGACTGCACCGTCTACATGGGCGAGGTCGACACCGAGCGCCAGGCGCTCAACGTCGCCCGGATGAAGATGCTCGGCGCCGAGGTCGTGCCCGTCACGACCGGCAGCCGCACCCTCAAGGACGCCATCAACGAGGCGCTGCGCGACTGGGTGGCCAGCGTCGACCACACCTCCTACCTGTTCGGCACCGCCGCGGGTCCGCACCCGTTCCCGACGATGGTCCGCGACCTCACGCGCGGCATCGGCGACGAGGCTCGCCGCCAGGTGCTGGAGCTGACCGGCAGCCTGCCCGACGCCGCCGTGGCGTGCGTCGGCGGAGGATCGAACGCCATCGGCCTGTTCACCGCGTTCATCGACGACGCCGACGTGCAGCTCCTCGGCGTCGAGGCCGGCGGCGACGGCTACGAGACCGGGCGCCACGCGTCGCCGATCACGGCCGGCGAGGTCGGCGTGCTGCACGGTGCGCGCTCCTACCTCCTGCAGGACGAGGACGGCCAGACGATGGAGTCGCACTCGATCTCGGCCGGGCTCGACTACCCCGGGGTCGGGCCCGAGCACTCCTACCTCGCCTCGATCGGCCGGGCCCGGTACGTGCCGGCCACCGACGCGCAGGCGATGTCGGCGTTCGACCTGCTGTGCAAGACCGAGGGCATCATCCCGGCCATCGAGTCGGCGCACGCGCTCGCCGGGGCCGTGGAGCTCGCGAAGGAGCTCGGCCCCGACGCCACGATCCTCGTCAACCTCTCCGGCCGGGGCGACAAGGACGTGCACACGGCCGCCGAGTACTTCGGCCTGATCGACGGTCCGGTCGTGCTCGAGGAAGGCGTCGAGGAGTGAGCAGCAGCATCGACGCGCTCTTCGAGCGCACGCGCGCCGAGGGGCGCGCCGCGCTCGTCGGCTACCTGCCCGCCGGCTTCCCGGACGTCGAGACGTCGGTCGCCGCGTTGACCGCCATGATCGAGGGCGGCTGCGACCTCGTCGAGATCGGTCTGCCGTACAGCGACCCGGTCATGGACGGCCCCACCATCCAGGAGGCCGCCGAGACGGCGCTGGCCAACGGGTTCCGCACCAGCCAGGCGTTCGACGTCGTGCGCGACGTGGCCGCCGCGGGCGCGCCCGTCGTGGTCATGACCTACTGGAACCCGGTCGAGCGCTACGGCGTCGACCGCTTCGCCGCCGACCTCGCCGAGGCCGGGGGAGCGGGTCTCATCACGCCCGACCTCATCCCCGACGAGGCCGAGGAGTGGGAGGAGGCGTCGCGCGCCCACGGGCTCGACCGCACCTACCTGGTCGCACCCTCCTCCACCGACCGCCGGCTCTCGATGACCGCCGACGCCGCGAGCGGGTTCATCTACGCCACCGCCGTCATGGGCGTCACGGGAGCCCGGCAGGAGACCAGCTCGCTGGCGCCCGAGCTCGTCGCGCGGCTGCGCGAGGTGACCGACAAGCCCGTCGGCGTCGGCCTGGGCGTCAGCAACGGCGCCCAGGCGCACGAGATCGCCCAGTACGCCGATGCCGTCATCGTCGGGTCCGCGTTCGTGCGCCGTCTGCTCGACGCGCCCGACCCGACCAGCGGCGTCGAGTCGGTCCGTGAGCTGGCCCAGGAGCTGCGCGAAGGAGTCGTCCGATGAGCCTGTCGAGCGCTGGCCTGGTCGCTTACATCCCCAGCCCCTCCACGGGTGTCTGGCACCTCGGGCCCTTCCCGCTGCGGGCCTACGCGATCGGCATCATCGTCGGTGCGCTGCTCGCCATCTGGATCGGCGAGCGTCGTTTCGTCGCGCGCGGCGGACGTGAGGGACTCATCAGCGACGTCGCCATCTGGGCGATCCCGTTCGGCATCGTCGGCGCGCGGATCTACCACGTCGCCACCGACCCCGAGCTGTACTTCGGCGAGGGACGACGCGCCATCGAGGCGCTCTACATCTGGAACGGCGGGCTCGGCATCTGGGGCGCCATCGCCGGCGGCGCCGTGGGCGCGTACATCGCGTGCCGTCGTCACGACGTCTCGTTCCTGGCCGTGGCCGACGCGCTCGCGCCGGGCCTGCTCGTCGCCCAGGCGGTGGGCCGGATCGGCAACTACTTCAACTCCGAGCTGTTCGGCCGCCCCACCGACCTGCCGTGGGCGCTCGAGATCGCCCCCCAGCACCGTCCGGCCGGGTACGAGCAGTTCGCGACGTTCCACCCCACGTTCCTCTACGAGCTGCTGTGGAACCTCGCCGCGGCAGCCCTGCTCGTCGTCCTCGACCGCCGGGTGAGATTCACGGGCGGTCGGGCGTTCGCGCTGTACGTCATGCTCTACACCGCAGGTCGGTTCTGGATCGAGCAGCTGCGCATCGACACCGCCAACCACGTCCTCGGCGTCCGGCTGAACGTGTTCACCGCGGTCATCGTGTTCCTGGCGGCCCTCGCGTACTTCCTGTGGAGCCGGCGTCGCGACCGTGCCGCGCAGGACGGCACGCCCGCCGACGAGGACGCCACCGCCTCCTGACCCGTCCGACGTCGGGCAGGCCAGCCTGCGCTGCGGTGACACGGGGACGATCGCGGCCTAGGTTCGTGCCGTGAGCACCCCTGAGCCGCTGCCCGACCCGGGCGCCGTCACCCACGAGCACCCCGACGTCACCGGAGGCTGGCTGCGACCGGCCGTCTTCGGCGCCATGGACGGTCTGGTGTCCAACTTCGCCCTCATCATGGGCGTCACCGGCGGCAGCAGCGACCGCACGCCCGTGATCATCGCCGGCCTGGCCGGCCTCGCCGCCGGTGCGTTCTCGATGGCAGCGGGGGAGTACACCTCCGTCGCCAGCCAGCGGGAGCTCGCGCAGGCCCAGGTGGCCATCGAGCGCGAGGAGATCGTGCGCAACGGTCCGGCCGAGCAGGCCGAGCTCGCCGCCGCGTTCGTCGCCAAGGGCATCGACGAGGCCACCGCCCGCGAGGTCGCGCAGCAGGTGCACCGCGACCTCGACCACGCCGTCGCCGTGCACGCGGCGGAGGAGATGGGCATCGACCCCGACGACCTCCCGTCGCCCGTCGTCGCCGCGGCGTCGTCGTTCCTCGCCTTCACGGCCGGCGCCGTCGTGCCCCTGCTGCCGCTCGTGCTGGGCGCCACGTCGTCGGCGCCGACGATCGTGCTCTCGCTCCTGGCGCTGTTCGCGTGCGGCGCCGTCGTCACGCGCGTCACCAGCAGGCCTTGGTGGTACGGCGGTCTGCGCCAGCTCGTGCTCGGCGGCGCGGCGGCCGGCGTCACCTACCTCATCGGCCACGCCGTCGGCACCGGCGTCGGCTGACCCCGCCGCACGCACACCCGCTGCACAGGGTCGCCTTCCTCGTCGCGCGGCCGCCGAGCCTGTACAGTGGGGATGCTGTCCTGGGCCAACGTCGTCCCAGGGTCGGACCACTTCCACGGTGGTCCAGCACCCATCATGATGACGCGAGAAGGGACTCTCGGTGAGCGCATCCACCCCTCCTGAGCTGCAGCGGACCACCGGCCCGAAGTTTTCGGCCCTCCCGGCCGCGCAGGGCCTCTACGACCCGATGCACGAGCGCGACGCCTGCGGCGTGGCGTTCGTCGCGACCCTCTCGGGCGTGCCGAGCAACGAGATCGTCCAGCACGGCCTCACCGCGCTGCGCAACCTCGACCACCGCGGCGCCGTCGGCGCCGAGGAGAACACCGGCGACGGCGCCGGCATCCTGCTGCAGGTCCCGGACCGGTTCGTCCGCGGCGTCGCGCAGGAGCAGGGCTTCGACCTGCCCGAGGTCGGCAGCTACGCGGTCGGCCTGGCGTTCCTGCCGGCCGAGCCCGACGCGGCCGCCGAGGCCAAGCAGCGCGTCGAGGCCATCGCCGCGGAGGAGTCGCTGACCGTCCTCGGCTGGCGCCCCGTGCCCGTCCAGCCCGACATCCTCGGCTCCATGGCGCGCGGCGCGATGCCGTCGTTCGAGCTGCTCTACGTCGAGTCGGCCGGCCAGCCCCGCGCCGGCCTCGAGCTCGACCGGCTCGCGTTCTGCCTGCGCAAGCGCGCGGAGCACGAGACTGGCGTGTACTTCCCGTCGCTGTCGGCGCGCACGCTCGTCTACAAGGGCATGCTCACGACCGAGCAGCTCGACGCGTTCTTCCCCGACCTGCTCGACGAGCGCATGGAGTCGGCCCTCGCGATCGTGCACAGCCGCTTCTCGACCAACACGTTCCCGAGCTGGCCGCTCGCTCACCCCTTCCGGTTCGTCGCGCACAACGGCGAGATCAACACCGCACGCGGCAACCGCAACTGGATGCGCGCCCGCGAGGCGACCCTCGAGAGCGAGCTGATCCCCGGCGACCTCTCGCGCCTGTACCCCATCTGCGACCCCGAGGGCAGCGACACCGCCTCCCTCGACGAGGTCCTCGAGCTGCTGCACCTCGGCGGTCGCGAGCTGCCGCACGCCGTGATGATGATGATCCCGGAGGCGTGGGAGAACAACGACGTCATGGACCCCGCACGCCGGGCGTTCTATGAGTTCCACTCCTCGATCATGGAGCCGTGGGACGGGCCCGCCTGCGTGTGCTTCACCGACGGCACGCAGATCGGCGCGGTCCTCGACCGCAACGGCCTGCGCCCGGGTCGCTTCTGGATCACCGACGACGGTCTCGTGGTGCTCGCGTCCGAGGCCGGCGTGCTCGACCTCGACCCCGCCACCATCACCCGCAAGGGCCGTCTCGAGCCGGGCAAGATGTTCCTGCTCGACCTCGACGAGCACCGCGTCGTCGAGGACGAGGAGATCAAGTCCCGGCTCGCGAACGAGCACCCCTACGACGAGTGGCTCTACTCCGGTCTCGTCCGCTTCGAGGACCTGCCCGACCTGGAGCACATCATCCACACGCACGCGTCCGTGACGCGTCGCCAGCAGGTCTTCGGCTACAGCGAGGAGGACCTGCGGATCCTGCTCGCCCCGCTGGCCCGCACGGGCGCCGAGGCGATCGGCTCGATGGGCACCGACACGCCCATCGCCGCCATCTCCGAGCGTCCGCGCATGCTGTTCGACTACTTCAGCCAGCTGTTCGCGCAGGTCACCAACCCGCCGCTCGACGCGATCCGCGAGGAGGTCGTCACGTCGCTGGCGGGCACGATGGGCCCGGAGGCGAACCTGCTCGAGCCGAGCCCGGCCTCCTGCCGCATGCTGCAGCTGCCGTTCCCGGTGATCGACAACGACGAGCTCGCCAAGATCCGGCACATGAACAAGGACGGCGACATGCCGGGGTTCAGCGTGCACGTGGTCCGCGGTCTCTACGACGTCAACGGCGGTGGCGCGGCGCTCAAGGCGAAGCTCGACGAGATCTGCGCCGACGTCTCGCGCGCGGTCGCCGACGGCGCCCGCATCATCGTGCTCTCGGACCGGCACTCCGACTCCGAGCGCGCGCCGATCCCGTCGCTGCTGCTCACGGCGGCCGTGCACCACCACATGGTGCGCGAGAAGCTGCGCTCGCAGGCCGGTCTGCTCGTCGAGACCGGCGACGTCCGCGAGGTGCACCACGTCGCGCTGCTCATCGGCTACGGCGCGACGGCCGTCAACCCGTACCTGGCGCTGGAGTCGGCCGAGGACCTCGCCCGCGAGGCGAACTTCGTGCGCGACGTCAAGCCGGAGCAGGCCGTGCGCAACGTCGTCTACGGCCTCGGCAAGGGCGTCCTCAAGGTCATGAGCAAGATCGGCGTCTCGACGGTCGCGTCGTACACCGGTGCGCAGATCTTCGAGTGCGTCGGACTGTCGCACGAGGTCGTCGACGCCTACTTCACGGGCACGTCGAGCAAGCTCGGCGGCATCGGCCTCGACGTCATCGCCGACGAGGTCGCCTCGCGGCACGCCCGCGCGTACCCCACCCAGGGCATCGTCGGTCGTCGTCGCGTCCTCGAGGTGGGCGGTGAGTACCAGTGGCGTCGCGAGGGGCCGGAGCACCTCTTCGACCCCGAGACGGTGTTCCGCCTGCAGCACTCCACCCGCTCGGGCCGCTACGACATCTTCAAGAAGTACACCGAGCGGGTCGACGAGCAGTCCGAGCGGCTCATGACGCTGCGTGGCCTGTTCTCCTTCAAGGAGGGCGTGCGTGCCCCCGTGCCGATCGACGAGGTCGAGCCGGTCAGCGAGATCGTCAAGCGCTTCTCCACCGGTGCGATGAGCTACGGCTCGATCAGCCAGG
>NZ_LUNH01000087.1:0-6157 GCF_001628525.1 Aeromicrobium sp. REDSEA-S38_B2
ACCTTCGGCATCACGGGCACCCAGGGCAAGACCACCACCACCTACCTCGCCGAGTCCGCCGTCGGCAGCGCCCGCAGCGCCGTCGTCGGCACCATCGGCACCCGCGTCAAGGGCGTCCCTGCCGCGTCGGCGCTCACCACCCCGGAGGCGCCGGACCTGCAGGCGCTGTTCGCCGTCATGCGGGAGGAGCAGGTCGAGGTCTGCGCCATGGAGGTCTCGAGCCACGCCCTCGTGCAGGGCCGCGTCGAGGGTTTCGCCTTCGACGTCGCCGCCTTCCTGAACCTCGGGCGCGACCACCTCGACTTCCACCGCGACCTCGACGACTACTTCGCGGCCAAGGCCAGCCTCTTCACGCCCGAGCACGCCGAGCGAGCCGTCGTCAACATCGACGACGAGCACGGCCGACGCCTCGTCGACCTCACGCCGCTGCCCGTCACCACCTTCTCCACCGACGGACGCGTCGCCGACTGGCGAGCCGCCAACGTCCGTCCCCACCGCCTCGGCACCGACCTGGAGGTGCTCGGACCCGACGGGCTCGAGCTCGACCTGCACGTGCCGCTGCCCGGCGTGTTCAACGTCGCCAACGCGCTCGCCGTCATTGCCTCCCTCGCCACGGTCGGCCACGACCCGGCCGACCTCGCCGCCGGCATCGCCACCAGCCCCGGCGTCCCCGGCCGGATGGAGCGCGTCGACGCCGGGCAGGAGTGGACGGCCGTCGTCGACTACGCGCACAAGCCCGACGCCGTCGAGGCCGTCCTCACTGCGCTGCGTCCGGTCACCCCCGGCCGCCTCGTCGTCGTCATCGGCGCCGGCGGCGACCGCGACCTCGGCAAGCGCCCCCTCATGGGCGAGGTCGCCGCGCGGTACGCCGACCTCGTCGTCGTCACCGACGACAACCCGCGCACCGAGGACCCCGCCGCCATCCGACGGGCCGTCCTGGCCGGTGCCGAGGGCGGGGCCGCCGAGGTCGTCGAGGTCGCCGGTCGCCGTGACGCGATCGCCCACGCCGTGGCCGTCGCCCGACGCGGCGACACGGTCGTGGTGGCCGGCAAGGGCCACGAGCAGGGCCAGGAGATCGGCGACGTCGTCCACCCGTTCGACGACCGCGAGGTGCTGCGCCGCCTCGTCGAGGAGCTCGCATGATCCCGCTCAGCCTCGCCGCGATCGCCCAGGCCGTCGGCGGCGTGGTGCACGGCGACGGCGACGTCGTCGTCACCGCACCCGCCACCCTCGACTCGCGCGCCGTGACGCCCGGCGGGCTCTTCGTCGCCCTGGCGGGGGAGCGGGTCGACGGGCACGACTTCGTCGGCGCCGCCCTGCAGGGCGGAGCGGTCGCCGTGCTCGCCTCGCGGCCCGTCGAGGCGCCGACCGTCGTCGTCGACGACGTCACCGACGCCCTCGGCCGGCTGGCCCGGCACGTCCTCGACCTGCTCGACGTCCAGGTCGTCGCGCTCACCGGCTCCCAGGGCAAGACCAGCGTCAAGGACCTCCTGGCCCACCTCCTCGGCCGGGTCGGGCCCACCGTCGCCACGGCCGGCAACTACAACAACGAGCTCGGCGTCCCGCTGACCGTCCTGCGGGCCGACCTCGCCACCCGCTACCTGGTGGTCGAGATGGGGGCCCGGGGGATCGGGCACGTCGCACGCCTGTGCCGGGTCGCGCCGCCGCACGTGTCGACCGTGCTCAACGTCGGCAGCGCCCACGTGGGCGAGTTCGGGTCGGTCGACAACATCGCGATCGGCAAGGGCGAGATCGTCGAGGGCCTGCGACCAGGTGGCACCGCCGTGCTCAACGCCGACGACGTCCGCGTCGACGCCATGGAGCCGCGCGTTCCTGCGGGCTGCGAGGTCGTCCGGTTCGGCCGGGCCGCCCAGGGTCCCGACGACGTGCGCGTCGTCGACGTGACGCTCGACGCCCACGGCGAGCCCGACGTCGTGCTCGAGCACGGGTCCGAGCGCTGGACCACGCACGTGCCGCTCCTCGGCGTGCACCAGGCGTCCAACGCCGCCGCCGCGCTCGCCCTGCTCGCCGGCCTCGGGCTGCCCGTGGCAGGCACCTCGCTCGACGACTACGCACCTGCCACCGCGCAGCGCCTCGAGCGGCACGAGCGCGCCGACGGCGTCGTCGTGCTCGACGACTCCTACAACGCCAACCCCGAGTCGGTGCGGGCAGCGCTGGAGGCCCTCTCCGGGCTCGGCGCGCCGCGCCGCGTGGCCGTGCTGGGGGAGATGCTCGAGCTCGGCGCCGACGCCCACGCCCGGCACGTCGAGGTCGGGCGGGCCGCGGCCGAGCTCGGGACGTCGCTCGTCGTCGCGGTCGGCGACGGCGCGCGCGGCATCGCGGAGGGTGCCGGCGACGTCGGCCTCGCCGTGCCCGACGTCGACGTGGCCCTCGACACGCTCCGGGCGTGGCTCTCCCCGGGCGACGCGGTCCTCGTGAAAGCATCGAGAGGTGCCCGCCTCGAGCGGGTCACGACGCGCCTGCTCGAGCCCTGACCGGCATACTCGACCCGGACCACCCCGACCCGGACCAGCCTCGCGCCCCGCCCCGAACCCCCCGAGAGGACCACCGCCCGCATGCTCGCCGTCCTGATCGCCTCAGCCGTCGCCCTCGTGGGCACCCTGCTGGGCACGCGCGTGGCCATCAACGTGCTGGTCAAGAAGGGCTACGGGCAGCTGATCCGCGACGACGGCCCCACCTCGCACCACGTCAAGCGCGGCACGCCGACCATGGGCGGCACGGTCATCATCCTCGCGTCGCTGCTCGCCTACGCGATCGCCAAGCTGGTCACCGGCTACCCGCCCAGCGCCTCCGCCCTGCTGCTGCTGTTCCTCTTCGCGGGGCTCGGGCTCATCGGCTTCCTCGACGACTACATCAAGATCTCCAAGCAGCGCAGCCTCGGGCTGCGCAGCAAGGCCAAGATGATCGGCCAGGTGCTCGTCGGGCTCGTCTTCGCGGTGCTCGCCATCGGCTGGGAGGACGAGAACGGGCGCACCCCGATCTCGCACGCGATCTCCTTCGTGCGCGACATCCCGGGCACGCAGCTGCCCACCGTGCTGCTGGTCGTCTGGGTCCTGCTCATGATCGCCGGCGCCAGCAACGGCGTGAACCTCGCCGACGGCCTCGACGGCCTGGCCACCGGCGCGTCCGTCATGGTCTTCGGCGCGTTCGTCGTCATCAACGTGTGGCAGTACAACCAGAGCTGCGCGACCGAGCAGGTAAGCCGCTGCTACGAGGTGAGGGACCCGCTCGACCTGGCGGTGGTGGCCGCGGCGATCACCGGGGCCTGCTTCGGCTTCCTCTGGTGGAACGCCTCGCCGGCGAAGATCTTCATGGGCGACACCGGGTCGCTGTCGCTCGGCGGCGCCATGGCCGGGTTCGCGCTCATGACCCGCACGGAGCTGCTTCTCGTGATCATCGGCGGCCTGTTCGTCGCCATCACGTTCTCGGTGATCCTCCAGGTCGCGTACTTCAAGGCCACCGGCGGCAAGCGGATCTTCCGCATGGCCCCGCTCCAGCACCACTTCGAGCTGCTCGGCTGGGCCGAGATCACCATCGTCGTCCGGTTCTGGATCATCAGCGGGCTGTGCGTGGCCGCCGGTCTCGGCGTCTTCTACTGGGAATGGCTCGCCTTCCGATGAGCACGGAGCACCCGCGTCGCGACGTCGAGACCCTCGGCGTCGGCGACGACTGGACCGGCGTGCGCGCCGTCGTCACCGGCTTCGGGGTCAGCGGCTTCGCCGCGGCCGACACCCTGCAGCACCTCGGGGCGAGCGTCACGGTCCTCGACGAGCGCGTCCCCGAGGACGGCTCGGCCCGCGCCGAGCAGGCCACGCTGCTCGAGACGCTCGGCGTCACGTTGCGTCTCGAGCCCGGCGCCACGGCCACGCTCCCCGACGACGTCGACCTCGTCGTCACGTCGCCGGGCTGGCGTCCGGAGTCGCCGGCACTGCGCGCTGCCGCCGAGCGTGGCGTGCCCGTGTGGGGGGAGGTCGAGCTGGCGTGGCGCCTGCGCGGTCCCGGCGCGCCGCCGTGGCTGTGCGTCACCGGCACCAACGGCAAGACGACCACCGTGCAGATGCTCGACGCGATCCTGCGCGCCGCCGGACTGCGCAGCGCTGCGGTCGGCAACGTCGGACGCCCCGTCCTCGAGGCGGTCATGGACCCCGAGCCGCTCGACGTCCTCGCCGTCGAGCTCTCCAGCTTCCAGCTGCACTGGAGCTCCTCGCTCGCCGCGGAGGCGTCGGCCGTGCTGAACATCGCCGACGACCACCTCGACTGGCACGGCACGCTCGACGCCTACGCCCACGCCAAGGGTCGGGTGTACGAGAACGTCGAGCGGGCGTGCGTCTACAACGTCGAGGACCCCCGCACCGAGCAGCTCGTGCGCGACGCCGACGTCCAGGAGGGCGCCCGCGCGATCGGGTTCACCCTGGGCGTCCCTGCGCCCGGCATGCTCGGCGTCGTCGACGGCCTGCTCGCCGACCGTGCCTTCGCCCCGGACCGCCAGAACAGTGCCGCCGAGCTCGGCTCGGTCGCCGACCTGCCGGACGACGCGCCGCACACCGTGGCCAACGCCCTCGCCGCCGCGGCGCTCGCCCGCGCGCACGGGGTCGAGCCGAGGGCCGTGCGCGACGGGCTGCGGGGGTTCCGCCGGGGACCGCACCGCGCCGACCTCGTCGCCGAGGTCGACGGCGTCCGCTACGTCGACGACTCCAAGGCCACCAACCCCCACGCCGCCCTCGCCTCGCTGCGCGGCGTCGAGTCGGCCGTGTGGATCGCCGGGGGGCTCGCCAAGGGCGCCCGCTTCGAGGAGCTCGTCGAGGCCGCCCGGGAGCGGCTGCGCGGCGTGGTGCTCATCGGCACCGACCGCGCCGTGGTCGCGGAGGCGCTGGCCCGACACGCGCCGGATGTGCCCGTCACGGAGGTCGTCGGCGGGGAGGATGGCCTCATGGACGACGTCGTCGCGGCAGCGGCCGCCCTCGCGCGCACGGGTGACACGGTGCTGCTGGCGCCCGGCTGCGCGTCCATGGACCAGTTCCGTGACTACGCCGCACGGGGCGACGCCTTCGCCGCGTCGGTGCGCCGGCTCCCCACCGCGTGAGCGTGCGATGAGCACCACCGACAAGTCGCCGCGGTCCTCCGGCAGCGCCGTCGCCGGCGTCCAGCGTCTGCTCGACCGTCCGCTCGCGTCGTACCAGCTCGTGCCATCGTGCAGCGCCAGCTCGTGCTCGCCGTCGTCGGCCTGGCCGGCGCCTACGCGGTCACGCGCATCCCGATGACGCTGCTGCGCCGCCTGATCCTGCCCGGTCTGCTGGTCTCGATCGCCCTCACGCTCGCCACGTTCATCCCGGGCGTCGGCGTCGAGGTCAACGGCAACACGAACTGGATCCCCGTCGCCGCCGGGTTCCGCCTGCAGCCGTCGGAGTTCCTCAAGCTGACCCTCGTGCTCTGGATCGCCGACCACTACGCGCGCCGCCAGAAGCACCTCGACAACCCGCGGCTCGTGCTGCTGCCGATGACGCTCGTCGCGGGCTTCTGCGCCGCGCTCGTCGTCGCCCAGAACGACCTCGGTACCGCCCTGGTGCTCTTCGCGGTCATCGTCGGCATGCTGTGGGTCGTCGGCCTGCCCGGACGCTTCCTCGGCGCGATCGTCGCGTTCGTGGGCGTCCTGCTCGTGTTCTTCGTGGCCACGGCGCCGCACCGCGTCGCGCGCATGCTGAGCTTCCTCAACCCGATGGCCGACCCCGACAAGGACGGCTACCAGGCCGTCCACGCGATGATGGGCTTCGCGCGCGGCGGCTTCGGCGGCGTCGGGCTCGGCGGCAGCCGCCAGAAGTGGGGCTCGCTGCCCGAGGCGCACACCGACTTCATCCTCGCCGTCGTCGGCGAGGAGCTGGGGCTGCTCGGCAGCCTCGTCGTGCTGGTCCTGTTCGTGCTGCTGGCCGTCGCCGGCGTCCGCATCGCCACCCGCAGCCGCGACCCGTTCGCCCGCTACGCGGCCGCCGGCGTCACCATCTGGATCACCGCGCAGGCGGCCATCAACATCGCCATGGTGCTCGGGCTGCTGCCCGTCATCGGCATCCCGCTCCCGCTGCTGTCCTACGGCGGCTCGAGCGTCCTCGTGACCCTGGTCGGCTGCGGCGTCCTCCTGCGC
>NZ_LUNH01000088.1:0-3650 GCF_001628525.1 Aeromicrobium sp. REDSEA-S38_B2
GCGCGGGTGATCGCGCCTTCTTCGCGGCTGAGCTCGCTCATCGTTCGTCCTCCCGGTTCCCCGTGGGCACGGTCGCGGCACGGGCTCGTCGATGCTGGTGGCAAAAGACTAGGTCACCTGGTTCGTTTCGACTAGTCAGAACGGGGGGAACGTCCCACATCACGGGCGTCGTGACGTGTGACGATCGTCGCCGTCCCCGCTCCGTAGCCTCCTGCGCCGCGGACCGTGTGGTCCGTCGAGGTCAGGACAGGACGCCGGGCGACGTCTCGTCGTCGTCCAACCACTGGTCGTCGTCGAACGCCAGGTGGTCCTGCGTGGGCTCGTCGTCCTCGTCGCGACGTCGACCCTGGCCGCCGGCGCCGGCGCCGGACCGTGCGGCGTTGCCGCCCCGCCCCGTGGGACCGGTGCCGTTGCCGCGGCCGGACCCGCCGGCACCCTGGCCGGCGCGCGATCCGCTGCCCTGGGCCGGTCGGGTGCCCGCGCTGCCCGCGCGGCTGCCCGTGCCCGGAGCCGAGCGGGACGCCTGGGAACCAGCAGCACGGCCCGCCTGGCTGCCGGGCGACGCTCCGGCACGGCCTGCTTGCGCACCGGGGCGCGCGCCTGCCTGCCCAGCCTGACCGGCCGGGTTCGCCACGCGGGCGTTCGACTGCGAGGAGGAGGACCCCAGCGTGGAGCCCTTCGCCATGCCAGCCGTCCGACCGGACCCGGCACCGGCGGACGACGCGGCGCCCTTGGCGGCACCGGCGGCCTTGGCGAGGATGCCCTTGCCGGCACCCAGCAGACCCGCGGCGCCAGCGGCACCGCCGACCCCGCCGGCTCCCATGCCTCCGGCCTGGCCGAGGGACGAGCCGCCGTCGGTGAGCCCGGTGTCGAGGTCGGTCAGGCCGTCGCCGTCGGCATCGCCGCGGCCGTCGCCGTCACCGGTGCTGCCGTTCTTGACGGGGGCGACGAGCGTGGGGTTGGTGCCGCGGGGCCCACGGCCGATCGTCGCGGCCGAGGCCATGGCGCTGACCGCGGTCGTGCCGCCGACGACCGGCGTGCCCGACAGGCCGCCGCCGGTGCCGCCGGTGCCGCGGGACCCGGTGCTGGTGTCGTCGACCGAGGTGCCCTCGACGCCCGGTGCGGCCGTCGCCAGCATCTTCTGTGCTGCGGCGAGGCCGGCGTCGAGCCGAGTGAGGGCGGCGGCGGCGTCGTTCTCGCGTCGCTCCATGGAGGTGGCGTGGCTCGAGGCGGCGCTGTCGTGCTCGCTCTTGGCGGTGTTGTAGGCCTCGACGTCCGCGTCGCTCGCGTCTGCACCCGGCCTGGTGGGGCTGGCGCCCGGGGCGGGGGAGATCTCGGGCAGGTTCTGCAGGTCGGAGCGGGCGGTGGACAGCGCTTCGGCGCCGGCGCGCATCCCGGCGGCGGTCTGCTCGAGCTTGGTCTGCATCCGCTCGATCGTCTGCAGCTTCTGGGCGAAGGCGGCGTCGGCGGCCGCGGCGTCCGAACCCTCGGTCCAGGTCTCGCGGGCCCGCTGCTGGGCGGTGACGAGCTCGGTGCGGAGCGCGTCGAGCTTGGTCTTGGCGGCATCCCAGTCGATGGCCTTGCCGGTGAGGGCGCCGGGGATGGCGCTCTCCACCTGTCGCAGCTTGCTCTCGTTCGGTCCCATGGTCAGGCCTCCTCGGACGGACGGTGGTGGCGGCGGGCGACGACGATCCCCGCGGTGACGAGCACGAGGACGGCGACGGCGCCGAGGACCCACGGCAGGGGGCCGGTGCCGTCGTCGGCAGCGGCGTCGGTGGTGTCGGCTGCCGCAGGGCTCGTGGTGGTCTCGGCGGACGGCGCGGGATCGGCGGAGTCGCCGTAGACGGAGAGCGGGTAGGTCTTGACGGCGGCCTCGACCCCGCGCGTCAGGGGATTCTCGTCGGGCCAGCCGGTCGGGTCCCTCTCGAGCATGTTGCGCACGGAGAGGATGCCGAAGCCGTTCGGTCGCTCCCACCCGAAGTAGTCGGCGTCCCCGGAACGGCCGGTGCTGTGGATCAGCTGCTGGACGAGCTGGTTGCCGGTGGCGTCGGGGAACTTCTGCTTCACGAGGGCGAGGGCCCCGGCCGTGATGGCCGTGGCAGGCGACGTACCCGTGCGGGGGTAGGCCGGTGTCCAGACCGCCCCGCGCCTCTCCGTGCTGGAGGCGCCGGCGGGAACCTCGACCCCCGGTGCGGTGATCGCGAGCGTGGCGGAGAGGTCGTCGCGCTGGCCGGGCTGCTCCGACCACGCCTTGGCGTTCCGGTCGGCCGCGCCCACGGCGACGGCGCCGGGAGCGGAGGCCGGCGAGGAGATCCCCGGCGAGCCGGCCTCGCCGCCTCCGGCGACCACGACCGCGCCCGCGGCGATCGCCTTGCGGACCGCGGGGTCGTTCTCGTCGGCATCGCCGGACGCGAGGGAGACGCTGATGACGTCCGCCCCGTCCCGCGCGGCCTGCTCAATGAGCGCCGCCGGGGAGGCCAGCGAGTCGGTGTAGGGGTCGCGGTTCGCCTGGTAGAAGGTCACCTCGGCATCGGGGGCGACCCCGGTGACACCACCGTTGCCCTGTCCGGCGACGAGCACGGTCATGGCCGTGCCGTGGTTGGCGGCCCCGGCTCCGGGCACGGACACGGACTTCTTGCCGGTGACGGAGCGGCCGAGCGTGATGTCGGCGCCGCGCAGCTCGGGCACCGTGAGGTCGATGGAGCCGTCGATGATGGCCACCTTGACGCCCTTGCCCGTCGTCTCCCGGTGGACCTCGTCCAGACGGAGCGCGGAGTACCACCAGGCGTCGTCGGGCTGGTACCGCGCGAGCGAGGCCTGCGCCGTCGACGGCGCCAGGAGAGCGACGACGAGGACCAGCAGCGCCGCGAGTCGCCCCGGGCCTCGACTCATTGGTAGGCCTGCTCGCCCTGGTCGCCGTCGGTGGTCTGGACGGTGTCGGTCGACGTCGCGAGGTCGCCGCCGAGCTGCTCGACGACGTCCTGCAGAGGTTCGGAGTCCGTGCCCGCGAGAGCGTCGAGGTCGACGTCGACGGACTCGGGGTCGACGAGGTCCGTCCCCTGGTCGGCGCGCGCGTTGTCGTAGGACTCCGTCGTCGACGAGGCGCTTCCCGCGAAGCGGGTCGCGATGGAGGCCATCGCGCCCTGCACGCCGTCGTCGGTGTCGGCGTAGTTGTCGGCCGCAGTGGTGAGCGCGAGACCGAACTCGTCCATCTCCTGCTGGAGGGCGCCGAGCGTCGTCGCGAAGACGGTCGCCACGCTGTCATGGTGCTGGGCGAGCGCCTGCGCGGCCGGGTACTGGCCGTACATGGACGCCTCGCCCTTCGTGGCCTCGACGGTCTGCTGCGCCGCGAGCGCCTCGGCAGCCAGCTCGGAGGTGTTCTTGCCGACCTGGCGCAGTCCCTCGATGTCGAGCTCGACGGCGCTGCCGCCGCCGGAGCCGTCCGGCGTGCCCATCAGCCGCCGAAGGAGGCGCGGTTGGCGTTCTCGGCGCGGCGGTAGTCGGCTGCGGAGTCCGAGACGGCGGTGCCGGTCTGGGCGAGGGTGGCGTTCAGGTCGTTGATGGCCTGGTCCCACTTGGTCTTGGCGCTCTGGTAGGCGGCGGATGCCTCGCCGGTCCAGTCGGCCTTGAGGGGGGCGAGCTCGGACTCG
>NZ_LUNH01000089.1:0-69518 GCF_001628525.1 Aeromicrobium sp. REDSEA-S38_B2
GCGGTTGGTCACCTGCCCCTCGGACAGGCCCATCGCCTGGCCGATCTCGAGCGCGATCGCCGACCGCTCGACGAGCCGCACCATCGGCGACTCGATGCCGGCGGTGCGCACCAGCTCGGCGTCGCGGAACCGCAGCATCGCGACCAGCTCGGCCGCCTCGGCCTGCGCGCGCTCACGGCCGAGGGAGGTGAGTCTCTCGAGCACGCCCGCGTTGCCGTTCCCGTCCATGTCTCCAACCTAGGGACACCCTCCGACACCCCCCTTCGGCCCGGATCCGCCCTGTGGATCAGCCGTAGAGCGGGGGCCGGGACCCGCGAGACGCCCGGACGGTCGTGAGCCCCTCAGCGTCGAGCAGGCGGGTGATCGCCTCCTCCGACGCACCGACGCCGGCGAAGTGCGCGTCGACGTCGAAGGCGACGCACCACGTGCGGTCGGCGGGCCACGCGAACGCGGGCGGGAAGGCCCGACCGTGCGGCTCGACAGCGTCCGCCTCCCACCGAGCCCAGTCGCCGACCGTGCCCCGGGCGAGCACGTACTGGCGCAGCCCGACGAGGTCGAACCGTGGCGTCGCCGGCAGCGCGGGCCGGTAGGGGTACCCGCCCCAGAGCAGGAAGCGGAGGTCGTCCGACGACGAGCCGAGCACGTCGACGATGCCCGTGACGAGCTCGACGTCGCTCGGTGCCCCGTCGAGCACCTCGTCGGCCAGCTCGGCCTCGGGCTGCCGGTCGTACGCGGGGTCGGGCAGCTGGAGCACGCGGGCGTAGGCCTCGAACCCCGTCGGGCCCAACCACAGGGTCGCGTCGGTGTCGGCGGTCCCGGCAGGCACGAGCCAGGCAGCCTCGCGCACCTCTTCGATGAGCTCCAGTGTCACGTCGCTCCTCCTTCGCTCGTCGCACCACGGGTCAGTCGGGAAGGGTAGGCGACCGGTCGGGGAACGAAGCACGCGTGACCCCGGTCACCGCCCCTTGCGTAGTTGAGGCTCACCTAAGTTAGTGTGTCCTACGGCCTACGAGAGGACGTCCCATGACCCTGCGCCCCCGCTTCACCCTGCTGGCCGCCGCGGCAGCACTCCTGCTGGCCGGCTGTGGCCTCGGCACCGAGAGCGGAGAGGCGTCGGGCGAGAACGCCTGGACGTACACCTCCGGCGACGGCAAGACGTACACGGCCGAGGAGGTGCCGACGCGGATCATCGCGCAGGGCGAGTCCGCCGCGGCGCTCATCGCGCACGGCATCCGGCCCGTCGGCATCTTCCTCAGCCAGCCCCTGGAGGACACCAAGTCGCTGCAGGGCCTCGACCTCGACGGCATCGAGATCATCGGCGAGACGTGGGGCAAGATCGACGCCGAGAAGGCCGCGTCCCTCGAGCCCGACCTCATCGTCGGCGGCTACTGGACCACCGAGAAGGCGTACGGCGGCCTCGAGAACGGTGTCGAGGAGTCGAGCAAGAAGGTCGCGAAGCTCGCGCCCGTGGTCGGCCCGGTCGCAGACCAGTCCGTCGAGAAGATGCTCGACGGCTTCGAGGAGCTCTCCGGGTCCCTCGGCGCCGACCTCGACTCCGCGGAGATCGTGTCCGACAAGGAGGCCTTCGAGCAGGCGCGCGAACGGTTCAAGACGACGGTCGCCGAGGCCGACGGCCTCACCGCGATGGGCGTCTCCCCGGCCGACGACATCCTGTACGTGGCCGTGCCGAAGCACTCGGCCGAGCTGGCCGACTTCGCCCGCTACGGTCTCGACATCGTCGTGCCCGACTCCCCGGACCCCGACTTCTCCTACTGGGAGAACCTCTCGTGGGAGAACGCCGACAAGTACCAGCCCGACCTGGTCCTCATGGACGACCGCACGCTCGAGCAGAGCACCAAGACCGCCGAGAAGCAGCCGACGTGGCGCAAGATCAAGGCCGTCGAGGCCGGCGCGGTCACCCCGTGGCCCGCCTACTGGATCAGCACCTACCGCGACTACGCCGAGCAGCTCGACCAGCTCAGCGACGCCGTCGAGAAGGCCGACCCGGACCTCACGTGACCGCCACCGTCCAGCGCCCGCAGCCCGTCGAGGCGCCCGCCCCGCGGCACCGCTCCACCGTGGGGCTGGGGCTCGGCGCCCTCCTGCTCCTCGGCGCGCTCGCCGTCGTGATGTTCGTCAGCATCACGATCGGCGCGCGCGGCGTCGGGCTGCACACGATCTGGACCGCGTTCACCGACTACGACCCGTCGTCCGCGGAGCAGACGGTCATCCGCGAGCTGCGCGTGCCCCGGACGCTGCTGGGCCTGCTGGTCGGCGCCGGCCTCGGGCTCGCTGGAGCACTCCTGCAGGGCGTCACCCGCAACCCGCTCGCCGATCCCGGGATCATGGGCATCAACATGGGTGCCGCAGCCGGCATCGTCGTCGCGGTCATGCTGTTCGACGGGCTCAGCCAGTCGACGTCGGTGTGGGTCGGGTTCGCCGGGGCGGGCATCGCGACCGTCGTGGTCTATGGCGTGGCCTCGTTCGGACGCGAGGGGGCGACGCCGGTCAAGCTGGCCCTCGCCGGTGCCGCGGTCAGTGCGTCGCTGTACTCCGTCACCACGGGCGTCACCATGACCGACCTGCAGGCGCTGAACGAGCTGCGCTTCTGGCAGGTCGGCTCGCTCAGCGGACGCTACCTGCCGGTGCTGTCGCAGACGTGGCCGTTCCTGGTCGCCGGCATCGCCGTGGCCCTGCTGCTGGGTCGTTCGCTCAACGGGCTCGCGCTCGGCGACGACCTCGCCGTCGCCCTCGGCCAGCGGGTGCGCCTGACCCGCGTGGTCGTGTTCGTGACCGTCGCCCTGCTCGGGGGCGCCGCGACCGCCGCCTGCGGTCCGATCGTGTTCGTCGGCCTCGTCGTCCCGCACATCGCACGCGCCCTCTGCGGACCCGACTACCGCTGGATCCTCCCGTACACGTTCCTGCTGAGCCCGATCATCCTGCTCTGCGCCGACGTGCTCGGTCGGGTGCTCGACAGCCCCAGCGAGCTGCAGGTGGGCGTGGTGCTCGGCGTGGTCGGTGCGCCGGCCTTCATCCTGCTGGTCCGACGCAAGGACCTGGCGCAGCTGTGAGCACCCTCGAGACGCCCCTGCGTCGTGCCGTCCGCGCGCAGCGCCGCGCCCACCGCGCCCGCACCACGACCATCACGCTGGTGCTCGCCGCGGTCACCTTCGCCCTCTTCGTGGTCACGATGATGATCGGCAGCTTCGTCCTGTCGCCCTGGGAGGTCGTCGGTAGCGCGTTCCGGCTCACCGACGACCCGAGCGTCGACTTCATCGTCCTCGACCTGCGCCTGCCCACCGCGGCGACGGCCCTGGGCTCGGGCCTCGCGCTCGGCGTGGCGGGCCTGGTGTTCCAGCGTCTGCTCGCCAACCCGCTCGCCTCGCCCGACTTCGTCGGCATCTCCGGTGGTGCGAGCCTGTTCGCCGTCTCGGCGATCCTGTTCACCGGCTGGGGCGCCGTCGCGACGTCGGCCATGGCCCTGGTGGGCGCCCTGCTCGCCTCGATCGCCATCTACCTGCTCGCGTGGCGCGGCGGCATCACCGGCTACCGCTTCATCCTCGTCGGCATCGGCCTCTCCCAGCTGTTCACCGCGCTCACCGGCTACGTCATCGCCCGCGCCGACCTCACCGACGCGCGCGAGGCCATGACGTGGCTGGTGGGGTCCGTCGGCTCGGCCGGCCCGTTCGAGCTGCGCACCCTGCTCGTCGCCGTGGCCGTGCTCCTGCCCGTCGCCTTCGTCCTCTCGCGACGCCTCGGCGCGCTCGAGCTGGGCGACGACGCCGCGTCGGCGCTCGGCGTCCGGGTCGAGCGCTCGCGGCTCGGCCTCCTGGCGCTCTCGGTCGTGCTCGTCGCCCTCGCGACGGCCGCGGCCGGGCCGCTCTCGTTCGTTGCGCTCATCGCGGGGCCCATCGCCGTCCGGCTGGTCGGCAACGCCGCGAGCCTGCCGGCGGCCGCGTTCGTCGGCGCGATCATCGTGCTCACCGCCGACCTCGTCGCCCAACACGCCCTGCCCGTCTCGCTGCCGACGGGCGTCGTCACCGGTGCCGTCGGGGCGCCGTACCTCATCTGGCTCCTCGCCACCGTCAACCGGGAAGGACGCGGAGGATGACCGATCCCCGAACCGACGACCCCAGGATCCATGACCTCAGGGCTGAGGACCTCACCCTCGGCTACGCCGACACCGACGTCGTGTCGCACCTCGACGTCCAGGTGCCGCCCGGCCAGGTCACGGTGATCGTGGGCGCCAACGCCTGCGGCAAGTCGACGCTGCTGCGGGGGCTCGCGCGTCTGCTCAGGCCCCGCACCGGCACGGTCCTGCTCGACGGCACGTCGGTGCACGACCAGCGTCCGACCGACGTGGCGCGGGTCGTGGGCCTGCTGCCGCAGACCCCGGTCGCCCCCGACGGCATCACGGTGGCCGACCTGGTCGGTCGTGGACGCTACCCGCACCAGGGCTGGTTCCGGCGGTGGAGCCCGGAGGACGACGCGGCGGTGGCGCAGGCCCTGGAGGCCACCGGCACGGCCGACCTCGCCGACCGGCAGATCACGGCGCTGTCGGGCGGGCAGCGCCAGCGCGTCTGGGTGGCCATGGCGCTCGCGCAGGACACCGACCTGCTGCTGCTCGACGAGCCGACCACCTACCTCGACATCAACCACCAGGTGGAGCTGCTCGACCTGCTCACCGACCTGAACCGCGAGCACGGCAAGACCATCGCGATGGTCCTGCACGACCTCAACCTCGCCTTCCGCTACGCCGACCACATCATCGCCATGAAGCACGGCGCGATCGTCACGCAGGGACGTCCGGCCGACGTCATCGACGCCGACGTCGTCGAGGACGTGTTCGGGCTGGCCTGCCAGGTCGTCCCCGACCCGGTCAGCGGGACGCCGCTCGTGGTGCCGCGCAGCCGCCACCACGTGCGTGCGCTGACGTCGGAGGCGGAGTCGCCGGCGGCCGTCTGACGTTCGCCTGCACTCCACCCGATCGTCATGCGACGGGCCTAGCGTCGCGCGCATGCCCGGACTCCGTGAACGTCTCGCGCGGCGGATCTGGACTCCGCCGCCCCCGCCGCGCGACCCGGAGCTGGTCGAGCTCGACCGGCTGCGCGACGAGTGGACGCACGGGCCCGTGCGCGACGAGCGCATCAACGAGCACCTCGCGCTCGTCCTCGCGAAGTCCGGCGTCACGGGGGGTCGGGTCCTGGAGATCGGCGGCCGCGCTCACCCCCGCGACCGCGTGTTCGACGCCGAGCGCTTCGAGTACCTCAACCTCGACCTCGCCGAGACGGGCCCCGGCGTCATCCTCGGCGACATCACGCACTGCCCCGAGATCGAGGACGCCTCGTTCGACGTCGTGCTCAGCGTCGACGTGTTCGAGCACATCGACCGCCCCTGGCTCGCGGGCGAGGAGATCGTGCGGATCCTGCGGCCCGGCGGGCTCGTGTACACCTCGACCCTGTTCAGCTGGCGCTACCACCCGTGCCCGATCGACTACTGGCGCTACACGCCCGAGGCGCTGGAGTCGCTCATGCGGGGCACCGACACCCTCGACCTCGGCTTCGACACCACCGAGCGGCGGCGCGACGTGCGCAAGAAGGCCGCGGAGGACCCGATGCCGTACGACGCGCTGGGCGGCTGGCGCGAGAACGTCCGCGTCTTCCACGCGGGCGTCAAGCGCGGCTAGGCCTTGCCGGCCGCCTGGTCGATCCCCAGCCGGGAGTGACGGCGTCCGTACACGAAGTACAGGACGATGCCGAGCACCATCCACACCAGGAACCGCAGCCACGTCTCGACCGACAGGTTGACCATCAGCCACAGGCAGGCCGCGATGGACAGGACGGGGATCAGCGGCACGAGCGGCACGCGGAAGGCGCGGTCGAGCTCGGGTCGGGTGCGACGCAGGACGATGACGCCGGCCGAGACGACCACGAAGGCGAACAGGGTGCCGATCGAGACCAGCTTGCTGAGCTCGTCGAGCGGGACGAAGCCGGCGAGCACGGCCACGAACGCACCCGTGATGATCGTGATCTTGTAGGGCGTCCCGAAGCGGGGGTGCACCTTCGCGAGGCCCTGCGGCAGCAGGCCGTCGCGCGCCATCGCGAACAGCACGCGCGCCTGGCCGAGCATGAGCACGAGCACGACGGTGGTCAGGCCGGCGACGGCGCCGACGGAGATGATCTTGCTGGCCCACTCCAGGCCGTTGGCCGAGAAGGCGGCGGCGAGCGGCGCGCCCGTGTTCATGCGGTCGTCGCTGTACTTGAGCATGCCGGTGACGACGAACGCCACCGCGGCGTAGAGGACGGTGACGATCGCGAGGGACCCGATGATGCCGCGGGGCATGTCGCGCTGCGGGTTCTTGGTCTCCTCGGCCGACGTGGCGACGATGTCGAAGCCGATGAAGGCGAAGAACACGACCGACGCGGCGGCGATGATCCCGTAGATGCCGAAGACCGTCGGCTCGACGCCGAAGATCGACTGCAGCAGCGTCGAGTCGAGGCCGGAGCCGACGTTCTTCGGGTCGGCAGGCTGCGACGCGGGCACGAAGGGCGTGAGGTTCGCGGCCTTCACGAAGAACAGGCCGGCCACGATCACGAACAGCACGACGGCGACCTTGACCACCACGAGCACGCCGGTGAAGCGTCCCGACAGCTTGGTGCCGAAGACGGCGAGGGTCGTGAGTCCGACGACGATCGCGATGGCGGCGATGTCGGGCAGGGCGTCGCCGCCGGCGAGCCATGTCGGCAGGTCGAACAGCTCCTGCAGGTAGGCCGACCAGCCGCGCGACACGACGGCCGCCCCGAGGGCGAGCTCGAGCACGAGGTCCCACCCGATGATCCAGGCGATGAACTCGCCCAGGGTCGCGTAGGAGAACGTGTACGCGCTGCCCGCGACCGGGACGGTCGACGCGAACTCGGCGTAGCAGAGCGCCGCCAGGCCGCACACGACGCCGGCGATCACGAACGACAGCACGATGGCCGGACCGGCGTTGAGGTGCGCCTCCTGGCCGGTGAGCACGAAGATGCCCGTGCCGATCATGACGCCCACGCCGAAGACCGTGAGGTCCCAGGCCGAGAGGTCCTTCTTCAGGCGGTGGTCGGGCTCGTCGGTCTCGGCGATCGACCGTTCGACGGTCTTCGTGCGGAAGAGGCTCACCGAAGGATCGTGCACCCGCCCGGGGTGTGACGCAAATTTCCCGGTCCCGCGTCCCGCCCGTGTCGGCTCGCCTACGGGCGACGTCTGATGCCCTGGTGGGCCTTCGGCTCCTCGCCGCGCTCGAGCCGCTCCGCCGCCTGGGCGATGTTGCGCTGCATGGAGCCGAAGACGATGCCGTGGAACGGCCAGACGGCCCACCAGTACGCGTGGCCCAGCAGACCGCGCGGGTGGAAGAGCGCACGGTGGTGGAACGTGGTCGTGCCGCCCTCGGTGGAGCCGACCTGCAGCTCCAGCCAGGCCAGGCCCGGTACCCGCATCTCCGCCCGCAGCCGCAGGAACGTGCTGTCGTCGGTGGCCTCGACGCGCCAGAAGTCGAGCGCGTCGCCGACCACGAGGTCCTTCTGGTTGCGCCGACCGCGCCGCAGCCCCGGTCCGCCGACGAGCCGGTCCATGAGACCACGGATCCACCAGGCGAGCGGCCAGGAGTACCAGCCGTTGCGTCCGCCGATGCCCTCGATGATCGTCCAGAGCGATTCCGGCGACGCGTCGACCTCACGCGTCCGCTCGTCCTTGTACAGCGACCCGCCCGCCCAGTCGGGGTCCGACGGCAGAGGCTCCGACGGTGCGCCGGCGGTCGCGGCCGACGACCACCGGGTGGGTACGTCGAGCGTCTGGATCTTGGTGAGCGCCAGCTCGCAGGCCCGCTGGAAGCCGATCAGCCCCTCGGGTGGGTCGGGCACGTACTGCCTGATGTCGTCCTCGGCCGCGACGACGGTGTTCTTCAACGAGTCCACCAGCGGGCGGGCGATGCTCGCCGGGACGGGGGTCACGATGCCGACCCAGTGGCTCGACAGGCCCGGCGTCAGCACGGGCACGGGCACCACGCGACGTCGGGTCAGGCCCGCGACCTGCGCGTAGCCCTGCATCATCTCCAGGTAGGTGAGGACGTCGGGGCCGCCGATGTCGAAGGTCCGGTTCACCTCGGACGGCATCGACGCGCTCCCCACGAGGTAGCGCAGCACGTCGCGGACGGCGATGGGCTGGATGCGGGTGTGCACCCACGTCGGGGTGACCATCACCGGCAGCCGCTCGGTGAGGTAGCGGAGCATCTCGAACGACGCCGAGCCCGACCCGATCACCACGCCGGCCTGCAGCACCGTCGTCGGGACGCCCGACGCGAGCAGCACCTCGCCGACCTGCTTGCGCGAGCGCAGGTGCTCCGAGAGCTCCTCGCCCTCGGGGTCCATGCCGCCGAGGTACACGATCCGCTGCACGCCGGCCGACGCGGCGGCGTCGGCGAACGTCTGCGCCATGCGACGCTCGGTCTCGACCCAGTCGCGGCCCGCGCCGATCGAGTGCAGCAGGTAGTAGAGGACGTCGACGCCCTCCATCGCCCGCCGGACGTCGTCGTCGGAGGTGGCGTCGCCAGGCACGATCTCGACGCGGTCGGCCCACTCGTGCGCCTCGGCCTTCTCGGGGCTGCGGACGAGGACGCGGACGTCGTGGTCCGCGTCGAGCAGCTGGGGCACGAGGCGGCCGCCGACGTAGCCGGTCGAACCGGTGACGAGCGAGAGGGTCATGCCTCCATCGTCGGGGTGGCGGGAGCTCGGGGCATCCCGAGTCGCCGGGCCGGTCAGCCTGCGCGGTGCAGCTGCTCCACGTCGTCGTAGGCGAACCGGTTGGGGAACTCGAGCGGACGGGTCGGCCGGCCCGACGGCTCCGCGCGGTCGGGGTGCTCGACGGCCTGGGCGCAGCGCCGGTTGCCGCAGTCGTTGCGGCGCACGAGCCGGTCGCCGACGATCGAGGCGAGGTAGTGGCCGCGCTCGTCGACGACGTCGTTGCCGTCCCACGGGATCCACCCGATCCAGCGACCGGACGTGTCGAAGACGTGCTCGTCGTCCCAGGACCGTCGGAAGGCGATCACGTCGCCGTCAAGGTCGTAGAGGTAGTCACTCATGGGTTCAGCTCCCGAGATCCAGCTGTTGCCGTCGTGATGAAGACGGTAGAACGGCCAGGTCATGACGCGGGGCGAACCCGCCGAAGATGATCCGGTCGGACTAGTTCGGCAGGATGGGGGCATGAGCGACACGCATCGTCAGGTCGGCCTCGAGCGGCTCGGCCGGGGCCGGTACCGGGTCACGAACGCGCGCGGCGGGGAGATGGTGATCGGCGACGGCTCCAGCGACGACTTCACGCCCGTCGAGCTGCTGCTGGCCGCCGTCGCCGGCTGCACGGCGATCGACGTCGACCTCCTCACCACCAAGCGCACCGAGCCCGAGCGGTTCTCGGTGACCTCGGCGGGGGAGAAGGTGCGCGACGACGACGGCAACCGCATGGAGGGGCTGACGGTCCGCTTCGACGTCGCGTTCGGAGACGACGAGGCCGGTCGCGCCGCGACGGAGCGCCTGCCCGACGCGATCCGCCGCTCCCACGACCGCCTGTGCACGGTGAGCCGCACGGTCGAGCTGGGCACGCCGGTCGACACGCAGTAGGCGCGGCGCCTCTCAGGTCAGGAGGTAGTAGGCCCCGGTGGCCGACCCGGCGTAGGCGCCGACGGCCGCCGCCGCGACCCACCGCGTCGGCCAGCGACGACCCTCGCCTGCCGCCTCGCCGGTGAGGACGGCGTCGAGGTCCGCGCCCAGGTCGGCCGCTGTGGCATGACGTCGGGCCGGGTCGCTGGAGAGCGCACGCTGCAGCACCGCGGCGGTCCGCGGATCGGTGCGGGCCAGCGGACGGGACGGGTCCGACGGGAACGCGCCGGTGAGCAGGACGCAGGTGAGCACCGCGAGCGCGTACACGTCGGTGCGGACGCTGATCCCCTCGCCGCGGGCCTGCTCCGGGGCCATGTAGGCGGGCGTGCCGGTCGTGACCGTGTAGCCCGACGCCTCGGCGACCCGCTTGGCGCTGCCGAGGTCGGCCGCGAGCACGCGGCCGTCGTCGGCGAGGAGCAGGTTCGCGGGCTTCACGTCGCGGTGCACCACCCCGGCGTCGTGCAGCACCTGCACGGCCCGGCACGCCTCGACCGCGAGGCCAAGGGCGACGTCGGGCTCGAGGGACCCGTCGGCCACCGCGTCGAGCGACCCGCCTCCCGCGAAGTCCATGACGAAGTACGGCCGGTCGTCCTCGTCGGTGCCGACGTCGTGGACGCGCACGACCCGCGGGCTCTCGATGCGGCGCAGCAGGCGTGCTTCCTCGAGGAAGCGCTCGCGGACGTCGGCGTGGTGCGACCAGTTGTCGGCGAGCACCTTGACGGCCACGCGCACGTCGAGCGCCGTGTCGTGCCCGCGCCACACGGTCGCGAACGAGCCCGACCCGTGGACGGCGTCGAGCCGGTAGCGTCCGATCTGTCTCATCACGCGACAGTATGGGGTGTCATGGACGACCAGGAGCTGCTTCCGCTCGTGGAGCGTGCTCGGGCCGGGGATCCGGACGCCCTCGACGACCTGCTGCGCCGGCTGCGCCCGCACGTCGTGCGCCGGTGCGCCGCGTTCCTGCCGTACGCGCACGACGCGGAGGAGGCGGCGCAGGAGGCGCTCCTGCTGGTGGCGCAGAAGCTCGACACGTACAGCGGTCGGGGCTCGTTCGGTGGATGGGTCACCGTCGTCACCTCCAACACCGCCCGTCAGGTCTACCGCTCGTTGCGGCGACGCTTCGACGAGCAGTCGCGGGACGTGCTGCCGGACGCCGTCGACCCCCGCACGACGAGCGTCATCGCAGGCACGCGCCTCGACCTGCTCGAGGCGCTCGAGCAGCTGGAGTGCACGCACCCGGCGGCGGTGGAGGCGTTCGTGCTGCGTGACCTGGGCGCGCTGCCCTACGAGGAGGTCGCGGCGCTCACGGGCGCGCCGCTCGGCACCGTGAAGGCACGGATCCACGCCGCGCGGCGCGAGGTGCGCGAGAAGCTGCGCGACGTCGACAACTTTTCGGGCCCGGCCGGCATCTGAAGGGGTGACACCACCTTCAGGAAGAGGAACACCATGATGAGGACCAGGATCGCCGCCGCCGTGCTCGGGATCGCCGTCGTGCTCGGCGTCGCCACCGCGTGGGTCGCTGCAGCCCCCGAGCGTGGCTCGCGGGGCGGCGAGCAGGGCGCGCCGTCGGCCGGCCCAGGGTTGCTGGCACCGGACCAGCTCGTCGTCGCGACGGGTGCCGTCGGTCCCGTGCGGGTGGGCATGACTCGTCAGCAGGCGCTCGCGACCGGCTACTTCGTCGCCGACGTCGCCGACCCCACCGACGGGTGCCCCGTCCGTCCGCTCGCGTGGCGCGACGAGTACGTGAACGCCGTCGACGTGCAGACCTCGCGAGCCGGCGAGGTGCGCTCGATCGGCGTGCGTGGTGAGGGCGTGGACACCGAGGCGGGCTTCGGCGTCGGCACCACCTACGGGGAGCTGAAGGGTTCGACGTCGGAGCCCGAGTCGGTCGGCTTCGGGCAGACCGGCGTGTTCGTCGAGGACAGCGCGGCGGGCACCTGGATCGGGTTCCTGTTCGACGAGTCGCCGGACCGGCTGACGGACGCGTCGCGCGTCTCGTTCGTCGAGGTGACGAAGGGCGCGCGGCCCGAGCTCGTCCGCGACGGCTGCTGAGGCCGGCGTGAGGACCAGGCTCGCGGTCGCCGCCCTGTGCGTCGCGCTCGCGCTCGGCGGCGCCACCGGCGTGCTCGTGTCGGTCGTCGCCGACGAACCGCCTCGGCCGATGGCGACGGCCGCCGTCTCGGCCGAGCGCACCGGGCCGCCGGCCGCGCTGGCGACGTTCACCTACGACCCCCACGAGTTCTTCAGGCTGCCCCTGCTGAGCGGCACTCTCTCTACACGGAACGGGTGCGTCGTGATCGGGACAGGGACGGAGGTCGTGGTCCCTGCCTTCGCTCAGACGCTGGTCTCGTGGGGACGGGACCACGCTCGTCCGGCGTCGGGCGGACGGGACCCGGGAGGCCGAGCGTCTCGGGGACGAGATCGAGGTGGGCGGCGTCGTCAGGTCGCTCGCGAGCGGCGCGTCCGAGGAGTCGGTGACGCTCCCGCCGGCCTGTGCCGCCCTGCGCGGGGCGCAGTTCGTCAAGGTCGTGCCGTGAGGCGTCTGCGGCACGGCCGAAAACCTGAGACAATGCTCAGACTCGCGTCCTGCCCGGACCGGGACACCAGGGAGTGTGCTCGTGCCGTGTGCAGGATGTCGCGACGACGTCGAGTCGCTGGACTTCACGATGGCCTTCCAGCCGATCTTCGACGCCGAGCACGGGCGCGTGTGGGGACACGAGGCGCTCGTCCGCGGCCCCGGCGGTGAGTCGGCGATGTCGGTGCTCGGCCAGGTCAACGACCGCAACCGCTACCGGTTCGACCAGGACTGCCGGGTCCGGGCGATCGAGCTGGCCGCACGTCTGTTCCCGGCCGAGGACGACCTGAGGCTCTCCATCAACTTCATGCCGAACGCGGTCTACGAGCCGGTGGCCTGCCTGCGCGCGACCCTGGCCGCGGCCGCTCGTGTCGGCTTCCCGCTCGCCTCCCTCGTCTTCGAGCTCACCGAGGACGAGCGGGTCGACGAGCCTGAGCACCTCGTGGCGATCGTCGACGAGTACCGCCGCCAGGGGTTCACGATGGCCGTCGACGACTTCGGCGCCGGTCACGCCGGGCTCTCCCGCCTCGTCGACCTGCGCCCGGACCTGGTGAAGATCGACATGCACCTCGTACGCGGGATCGACACCGACGCTTCCCGCCAGGCCGTGGTCCAGGCCGTCGTCGTCATGGCATCCACGCTCGACGTCGTCGTCCTGGCCGAAGGGGTGGAGACCGAGGCCGAGTACGCGACCCTCCTGGACCTCGGCGTACCCCTCTTCCAGGGGTACTGGTTCGGTCGCCCCACGCTCGAGGCGCTCTCGCCCGTCCACCCGCGGGCGCAGGTCGTGGCCGCCGCCGCGAGCTGACGTCCCGTCAGTCGCGGCTGGCGCGCACCCCGAGCTCGACCGCACGAGCCACGAGGCCGAACCCCAGCCAGACGAGCCCCGCCACGGCGACGACGCCCGCCCCGTAGAGGACCGGCCAGGTCTGCGTCGCGATGGCGACGGCCCCCGCGACGAGGGCGACGACCAGCAGGACGGCACCGCCGACGACGGCACGCGCGATGGAGCGGCGGGGCTCAGTGCTCATGCGCCGACCGTCGCACGACCGGCGCACCAAGGCACTTCCTACAGGCGCTTGCTCGCGTCGTGCGGACCCTTCGGGTCGACCCAGAAGTCCAGCGCGAGGTCCTCCTCGCGGCCTCCGTTCAGGTAGACCGAGAAGTCGGTGACGCCCTCGGCCTCCAGCACGTCGTCGTCGATGAAGAAGTGGCCCGTGCAGTCGCGGCTGGGGCGGGTGAGGATCGCGTACGCGGCGTCGGCCATGATCGCCGGCGTCCGCGAGCTCGACTCCAGCCCCGGGCCGACGACGTTGCGCACCGCGGCGGTGTCGATGGCCGTGCGGGGCCAGAGCGAGTTGCAGGCGATGCCGTCGGCGCGCAGCTCCTCGGCCAGCCCGAGCGTCACGAGGCTCATCGCGTACTTCGCGATCGCGTAGGCCGTGAACGTGCCGAACCAGCGGGGGTCGGTGCTGATGGGCGGGCTGAGGGTGAGGACGTGCGGGTTGGCCGACGCGCGCAGGTGCGGGATGCACAGCTTCGAGAGCAGGAAGGTCCCACGGGCGTTGATCTGCGTCATGAGGTCGTACTTCTTCATCGAGATGTCCTCGGTGCGGGACAGGTCGATCGCGCTGGCGTTGTTCACGACGACGTCGATGCCACCGAACGTCTCCACGGCTCGGGCGACCGCGTCCTCCACGAACGCGTCGTCGCGGACGTCGCCGACGAGCGGCAGGGCGCGACCGCCCGCCGCCTCGATGGCCGCGGCCGCCGTGTGGATCGTGCCGGGCAGCCGCGGGTGCGGCTCGGAGGTCTTTGCGAGCAGCACGACGTTGGCGCCGTCGCGAGCCGCGCGGACGGCGATCGCCTCGCCGATGCCGCGGCTCCCGCCGGACATGATCATCGTGGTTCCGGCCAGGGTCATGGGTGCCTCCGAGGTGGTCCGCTGTCATCGGTAGCCTGCTGGCGGGATCAGGAACAGTCAAGGCTGATGGTTTCTCTGGAGGCGACGTGGATCGACCCGCGTGGTTCGACGACGCACTCGCCTGCGCGCCGGAGTCCCCGTCCGTCGAGGTCGACGGCGCCACGTGATGCCCGACCGATCCCTCGTCCTCGCCGCCGTCGTGCAGGCGATCATCGGAGAATGGAGACGACCGTGACCGACCCCGAGTCGAGCCCCGACACCGCGTCCGAGCTGCTGCTCCACGACGCCGAGGGCGTCCTCACGATCACCATCAACCGGCCGCAGGTCATGAACGCCGTCGACGGCGCCATGCTCGCGCGGGCCGCCGAGGCCGTGGAGACCACCGACGCCCGCGTCGTCGTGGTCACCGGCGCCGGCGCCGCGTTCAGCGCGGGCGCCGACCTGCGTCGCCTCGAGCGCGGCGGCACGCACGAGAACGGCAACCGGCTCGTCCGGGCGATCGTGGCCACCGAGCGTCCGGTCGTCGCGGCCGTCAACGGGCCCGCCGCCGGCATCGCGATGTCGGTGGCGCTCGCTGCCGACGTCACCGTCGCGCACGAGTCGGCGTACTTCCTCCAGGCGTTCGTCAACATCGGCCTGATGCCCGACGGCGGCGCCACCGAGCTGCTGGCGGCGTCGGTGGGTCGGGCCCGGGCGGCTCGGCTGTCGCTGCTCGGCGAACGTCTCCCCGCGGCGCGGGCGGCGGAGATGGGACTCATCGACCGGTGCTGCGGCGACGACTACGCCGACCAGGTGGCCGGGCTCGTCGCGAAGCTGGCCGGCGGGCCGACGCGTGCCTACGCCGCCACCAAGCAGGCCATGAACGCCACCACGCTGCGCAGCCTCGACGAGACGCTCGAGCGTGAGCTGCGCCTGCAGCGCGAGCTGGCCGACACCGCCGACTCGCAGGAGGGCATCCAGGCCTTCCTCGACAAGCGGCCCGCCCGCTTCGAGGGCCGATGAGCGCGCCGATCGACGTCCTGGAGGGTCTGCTCGCGGACCGCTGGAGCTGTCGCGGCTACACCGACGAGCAGGTCGACACCGCCACCATCGAGAGGCTGCTCGCCGCCGCGCAGCGCACGCCGTCGTGGTGCAACACGCAGCCGTGGCACGTGGTCGTCACGGCCGGCGGCGAGACCGAGCGGCTCAAGCAGGCGATGGCCGACGACGAGCGGTTCGGTCCCGACCTGGAGTTCCCGCCCTCCTACGAGGGCGTGTACGCGGAGCGTCGCCGTGAGTCGGGCTGGCAGCTCTACGAGGCGGTCGGCGTCGTGAAGGGTGACCGGGCGGGCTCGGCCGCCCAGACGATGCGCAACTTCGAGTTCTTCGGCGCACCGCACGTCGCGATCGTGACGACCGCGAAGTCGCTCGGTGTGTACGGCGCGGTCGACTGCGGGCTCTACGTGCAGTCGTTCCTGCTCGCCGCGCAGGCGCTCGGCCTCGGCGCGTGCGCGCAGGCGGCGCTCGCCATGCGATCGGAGCTGTTGCGGGAGTGGTTCGAGCTCGACGACGACCGCCAGGTGGTCTGCGGCATCTCCTTCGGCCACCCCGACCCCGACCACCCCACCGCCTCCTACCGCACCACCCGCGCCCCCCTCGACCAGGCCGCCGACCTCCGCCTCTGACGACTCAGCTGCGGAGGGCGCCGACGCCGAGCACGGCGGCGAGGCCGAGGGCTGACCGGGGGTGGTAGGCGGCGGTCCAGAGCCCGCCGTGCGCAGCTCCGCGCGCCTCGTCCCTCCACGGCTCGGTCTCCGGCTGCAGGCCGGCCCGCAGGTCGTGCACGAGCAGCGCCGCCATGAGCGTGTTCGACGTCGCCGGGTCGAAGATCTCGACGCCGAAGCGGTGCGCGCCCGCGTACGCGGCGGCCAGCGCCTTGTTCTTCACCACCGACCGCGTGCGGGTGGCGGGCGCGACGTTGAGCGACACCGTGGTGCCTGCGGCTCGGGCGTCGGTGGCGCGCCACCGCTGGACGCGCTTGGCCAGGGCGTAGTTCGGGCCCTGCTGAGGCACGAGCGCGTCGCAGAGGCCCGGGTCGGCGCCCGGCGGGTAGTTGCGCTGCAGCAGCCGGCCGCCGCTCACCACCCGCGTCGCGTGCCGGGCCACCCGCCCCACCCGACCCTTGCGGTACGCCTCCTGCGACCGGGCCACCTCCTCGGCGGGCACGGCGAACACGTCGGTCGGGGTGGCGAGGAACGCCAGCGCCGTCCGCGGGTGCTCCGCGACCAGGTGCGCGGCCAGCGCGTCGGCCGCCATCGACACGCGCACGTGCATGGCGCCGTCGGCGTAGCAGTAGTTGCCGAGCACGAGTCGCGACGCCCCGGCGAACGACCCCAGCCAGTGCGCGACGGCCGGCAGCTCGCGGACGAGGTCGGCGCCGACGTCGCAGCCGCCGTCGCCGCGCCCGCTCGTGACGATCCGCGTGGGCACGTGCACCCGACCCGCACCGTCGGTGGCCACCCGGGCGATGCGCTCCTGCACGTCGGCGCGGGGCAGGTCGAGCGCGACGACCTCGGCACCCCAGCGCTGCAGCGCGCGGTACGGACCCATCTCCGCCCCCGCGCCGAGCACCGCCACGACGTCGCCCTCGAGCCGCAGCCAGTCGGGGTTCTCGTGCACACGCCGCACGGCCTCGGCGCACGAGGCCGTCACCACGCCTCGCTCGACCCACGCGTCGAGCTGGCGCAGCAGGGCGTCGCCCCGGAGCCGCTCGCCGCGGTAGGGCAGCGTCAGCTCCGTCTCCGGCTCGGCGCCTCCCTCGAGGGTCGTCGTGTGCAGCACCTGGTCGAGCGGAGCGCCCGCGACGGCGACGTCGAGGTCGACGTCGCCGAACCGCATAGCCGCGTGCGCGCTGCGCAGCCCGGCGGAGGCGATGGCCTGCGCGGCCGCCGCGTCGCCGATCCCCGCCTCGACGGCTCGCCGGAAGTGCTCGAGGTACTGCCGACGCCAGGCGGTCTCCCGCTCGACCGCGCGCGAGCCGACCGGGTCGGCCGCCCGCAGGGCGTCGGCCAGCACCTCCCGGGCGGTCGCCGACGTGCTCTCGGAACGGAACGCGACTCCCTCGTGCGTGCTCATGGGACCACCCTAGGAACCCTGCAAGGGCAGGGCAGAACGGGCATCGAAGGTAACTGGGAGTGACGTACCAGGTTGCTCATCCGCGGACCCCCTGAACAATTTTTTCCGTGAGCACCCATCCAGACGGCGACGGGCCCCGAATCAGGGGCATGAGCGAGACGACCACCGCAGCACCTGCCACCCGGGCCACCGCCCCGTGGTGGACCGGCGCGCTGTCGGGTCTGCTCGCCGCGGTCGCGGGCGTCGCCCTCGGATCGGGTGTCGCGACGCTGCTCGGCGTGCCCACCCCGATCGAGTCGGTCGGCAACCGGGTGATCGACCTCGTCCCGAGGCCGCTCAAGGAGTTCGCCATCGAGCAGTTCGGGACGAACGACAAGCCCGTGCTCATCGGCAGCGTCGCCGCGACCCTCCTGGTCGCCGCGGCCGTCGCCGGTTGGTTGGGCCTGCGACGGCCGCGGCTCGCCCTCGGCATCACCGCCCTGCTGGGCCTGGCCGCCCTCGTGACCGCCGCACTCGACCGCACGTCGACCGCGAACGTCGTCGTCACCGTCATCCCCTCGCTCGTCACGCTGGCCGTGAGCCTGCTGCTGCTGGTCCGTCTGCTCAAGGCCCTCGAGCTGTCCCGCAAGGTCGGCGACGAGACCCCCGCCGGCTTCGACCGCCGCGCGTTCCTGCAGGCCGTGCTCATCGCCAGCGCCGCCATGGCCATCGGTGGCGGCGTCACCCGCTTCCTCGGCTCGTCCGCGGCGAAGGACTCGCGTGCCGACGTGATGCTGCCCCAGCCCGCGACCCCGGCCCCGGCAGTCCCGGCGGGCGCGCAGGCCGACGTGAAGGGCATCAGCCCCTACATCACGCCCAACCGCGATTTCTACCGCATCGACACCGCCCTGCGCGTCCCGCAGGTCCCGGCGGACACCTTCAACCTTCGCATCCACGGCATGGTCGAGAAGGAGCTCAACCTCTCCTTCGAGGACCTGCTCAAGGAGCGTCTCGTCGAGAGCCGCATCACCCTGACCTGCGTCTCGAACGAGGTCGGCGGGCCCTACGTCGGCAACGCCGCCTGGCTCGGCGTCCCCGTGGCCGAGCTGCTCGCCCGGGCCGGCGTGAAGGACGGTGCCGACGCGGTCAAGACCACCAGCGCCGACGACATGACCATCGGCACGCCCCTGGAGGCGCTCACCGACACCGAGCGCGGTGCGCTCATCGCCGTCGGGATGAACGGTGAGCCGCTCCCGCTGGAGCACGGCTTCCCGGTGCGCATGGTCGTCCCCGGCCTCTACGGCTACGTCTCCGCCACCAAGTGGCTGGTCGACATCGAGGTCACGAAGTTCTCGGACTTCAAGGCCTACTGGACGACGCGCGGCTACGACGCCGAGGCGCCCATCAAGCTCTCCTCCCGCATCGACGTCCCCAAGGCGTTCGAGGCCCTCCCGCGCGACAACGTCCGCATCGGCGGCGTCGCCTGGGCCCAGTCCGTCGGCATCGAGCGCGTCGAGGTGAAGATCGACGACGGTGACTGGCAGGACGTCGACCTCGCCGCCCAGGACAACGTCAACACGTGGCGTCAGTGGTCCTGGACCTGGGAGGACGCCACCGAGGGCACCCACCAGGTGACCGTGCGGGCGACCGACGCCGACGGCACCACACAGACCTCCGACCGTGTGCCCATCGCACCGGACGGGTCGACCGGCTGGCACAACGTCAGATTCCGTGTCGAGTAGCAGGACGAAACACCCAACCAAGGAGAAGAAACATGCGCACGACCACCAAGAGCAAGAGCCTCGCGATCGCAGCCGTGGCCTCGCTGTCCCTGTTCACCGCGGCCTGCGGCTCGTCCAGCGACGACAGCGCCTCGTCCGACAGCGAGTCCTCCTCGACCCCGTCCTCGGAGGCCGCGTCCGACGCCGGTTCCGACCTCGTCGGCCCGGGCTGCGCCGACTACGCCAAGGCCGTCCCGGACGGCGCCGGCTCGGTCGAGGGCATGGCCCAGGACCCGGTCGCCACGGCCGCCAGCAACAACCCGCTGCTGAAGACGCTCGTCCAGGCCGTCTCGGGCAAGCTCAACCCCGACGTGAACCTCGTCGACACCCTCAACGGTGGCGAGTTCACGGTGTTCGCGCCGGTCGACGACGCGTTCGCCAAGCTGCCCGCCGACACGGTGAAGACGCTCGGTACCCCCGAGGGCGCCAAGACCCTCGAGTCGGTCCTGACCTACCACGTCATCCCCGGCCAGATCGCGCCCGACGAGATCGACGGCACGCACAAGACGGTCAACGGCGCCGACCTCGAGGTCACCGGCTCCGGCGACGACATCAAGGTGAACGGCAACGCCGCCGTCATCTGCGGTGGCGTCAAGACCGCCAACGCCACGGTGTACCTGATCGACTCGGTGCTCATGCCGCCGGCCAGCTGATCACGGCATCCCTCCGGTCACGGGGCCCGGCTCTCCTCGGGGGAGTCGGGCCCCGTCCCGTTGCCAGGCCCGGCGGCCCGGCTGGTTCGCCCGTAGGCTGCTGACGTGCCGACACCTGGGACCCGGCTCGCGGACGAGTTCGACCGCGCAGCCCCACGCTACGACCTGCTCACCGCCCTGAACCCGGGCTACCACGGCGCCCTGCGGGACGCGGCGCGCCAGCTCGTGGCCCGGCTGCCCCGCCGCGAGACGTGGCCGACCCTGTGGGACCTGGGCTGCGGCTCCGGGCTCTCCACGCAGGCCCTCGTCGAGGCTGCCGGCCGCGAGGCGCGCATCGTCGGGCTCGACGCCTCCGCCGGCATGCTCGCCGAGGCGCAGGAGAAGACCTGGCCCGACGGCGTCAGCTTCGTCCAGGCCCTCGCGCAGGACCTGCCCGACGTCGCGCGCCTGCACCTCGACGGCCCCGCCGACGGCGCGTTCGGCGCCTACCTGCTGCGCAACGTGCCGGTCGACCAGCGTGACGCGACGGTCGCGGCGATCGCCGACCAGGTCCGTCCGGGCGGCTGGATCGCGCTGCAGGACTACCACGTGAAGGGCTCCCCGGCGGCGCAGGCGGTGTGGAGCGCGGTCTGCTGGGGCGTGGTCACGCCGCTGTCCGTCGCGGTGCGCGGCAACCCCTCCATCTACCGCTACCTCTGGCGCAGCGTGCTCGAGAACGACTCCACCGCCGAGCTGCAGGCCAGGCTCGAGCGGGCCGGGCTGACCGACGTCACGTGGTCGACCGCCGGCGGGTGGCAGCACGGCATCCTGCACACCGTCCTCGCGCGCAAGCCCCTCTGACGCATGGTCCGACGCATCCCGCCGGGGCGTGACCGCCACGCCGTCCTGCACGCCGCCGCGCCGGGGACCGCCA
This sequence comes from Aeromicrobium sp. REDSEA-S38_B2, assembly GCF_001628525.1. Lineage (NCBI taxonomy): Bacteria > Bacillati > Actinomycetota > Actinomycetes > Propionibacteriales > Nocardioidaceae > Aeromicrobium > Aeromicrobium sp. REDSEA-S38_B2. Next base: position 20,626 of record NZ_LUNH01000089.1, read on the forward strand.
AGCTGCAGGAGCCGCGACACGTCGTCGTGGTCGGTGGCGGCATCGCCGGCCTCGGAGCCGCGGTCGTGCTGGCCGAACGCGGGGTGCGGGTGACGCTGCTGGAGGCCTGCGAGCAGCTCGGCGGGCGCGTGCGGTCGTGGCCCGTCGGCGACGCCGAGGCGGGTGGAGCCGGGCGCACGATGAGCCGCGGCTTCCACGCGTTCTTCCGGCAGTACTACACGCTGCGCTCGCTGCTGCGCCGCGTCGACCCGACGCTCGCGCACCTCGTGCCGGTGCCCGACTACCCGTTGCGTCGCGGCGACGGCCTCACCGACTCCTTCGCCGCCCTGCCGACCACACCACCGTTCAACCTGCTCGCGTTCGTGCTGCGCAGCCCGACGTTCCCGGTCTCGGCGCTGCCGTCGGTGCACGTGCCGAGCGCGCTCGAGCTCGTCGCCACCGACTACCCGGCCAGCCACGAGCGCTACGACGGCGAGTCGGCGCAGGCCTTCCTCGACCGGTTGAACTTCCCCGAGGGTGCCCGCCACCTCGCGCTCGAGGTGTTCGCGCGGTCGTTCTTCGCGCACCCGAGCGAGTTCGGCGCCGGCGAGCTGGTGGGCATGTTCCACGCCTACTTCACGGGCAGCTCCGAGGGGCTGATGTTCGACGTCCCCGACGACGACTACGACACCGTCCTGTGGGCGCCGCTCGGCCGCTACCTGGAGGGGCTCGGTGCCGACGTGCGGCTCGGGACCGCCGTGGCGGGCGTGCGGCCCGAGGGCGACGGCTGGCGGGTCGACGTCGCGGACGGGTCGGTCACGGCCGACGCGGTCGTCGTCGCCACCGACCCGCGCGCCACCCGTGCGCTCGTCGGGGCACTGCCGGCGGACGACGACGAGCGCGTCGCGTGGCAGCGCAGGGTCGCGGGGGGTCGCAACGCGCCGCCCTTCGGTGTGCTGCGCGTGTGGCTCGACGGGCGCGTGGCGCCCGAGCGGGAGGCGTTCCTCGGCACGAGCGGCTACGACCTGCTCGACAACGTCACCGTGCTCGAGCGCTTCGAGGCAGGCGCGGCGCGGTGGACGGCGGAGCACGGCGGATCGGTCGTCGAGCTGCACGCCTACGCAGCCGACCCGTCCCGCGACCCCGACCTGGCGGGCGACGGACCACACGGGATCGACGTCGAGCGGCTGCGCAGCCGTCTGCTCGCCGGTCTGCACGACGTGTACCCGGAGACGCGCGACCTGGTCGTGAGGCACGAGGAGCTCCTGGTCGAGGACGACTGCGGTCTCGTCGGCACGGGACCCTGGCGCGACCGGCTCACCGTCCAGACCCCGTACCCCGGGCTGGTCCTGGCCGGTGACGGACTGCGCGTCGACTGGCCGATCGCCCTCATGGAGCGCGCCGCGACCACGGGCGTCCTGGCGGCGAACCGGCTGCTCGAGGGCTGGGGCGTGCGCGGCGAGGACGTCTGGACGGTACCCCTGCAGGGTCTGGTGCACCGGCTCCCCGGTCGCGGTCGGCGACCGTCGTGAGCCGGCGTCGCGCCGTGGTGGCGGACGAGCCCGACGCACCCCGCGTCGAGCGCGTCGACGCCGCGGGCAGGCCCGGTGTGAGCACCGTGTGGCGGCTGCGCTCGCTCGAGGCCGCGCGTCAGGTGCTGCGCGCGCGGCACGCCACCACGCAGGCCGGGTTCACCGCCGAGGCCATCCCGCAGGGCTACCTCGAGCACCACCCGATCCTCGTGTCCGACGGTCCGCAGCACGACGAGCAGCGACGCAAGGTCGCGCGCTTCCTCGCGCCCACCGTCGTCGCGGACCGCTACACCGACCTCATGCACGACACCGCCGACCGGCTGCTCGCCCAGGCGGTCGCCGACGGCGGCTGCACGCTCGACGAGCTGGCCCTGCTCTACACCGTCGAGGTCACGGCCGAGGTGGTCGGCCTCACGGAGTCGTCGGTGCCGCGCATGGCGCGTCGGCTCGAGGCCATGTTCAGCCAGCCGCCGTTCGACGTCACCCGCCGCGACCTCGGCCGCACCCGACGCCAGTGGATGCAGGCCGCCGTCAACGGGCTCGTCCCCGTGGGGCGGCTCTTCCTGGCCGACGTCCGTCCGGCGGTCCGGGCGCGTCGGCGGGAGCCGCGCGACGACATCGTCAGCCACCTGCTCGCCGAGGGGTACTCGACGGCCAGCATCCTCGTCGAGTGCGTCACCTACGGCACCGCGGGGATGGTGACGACGCGCGAGTTCGTGGTCATGGCGGCGTTGCACCTGCTCGACGACGACGCGCTGCGTGCGCGGTACCTCGTCGCGGCAGAGCCCGAGCGGCTGGCGATCCTCGGCGAGGTCATCCGTCTGGAGCCGGTCGTCGGGCACCTCTACCGGCGGGCTCAGCAGCCCATCGACGTCAGCGACGGCGGACAGTCCTGGACGATCCAGCCGGGCGACCTGGTCGACGTGTGCGTGCGCTCCACCAACGCCGACCCCGAGGCCGTCGGCGCCGCGCCGCTCGACCTCTGCCCCGGACGCTCGCTGCCCGCCGGCGTGGGCGAGCCGGTGCTGGCGTTCGGCGACGGCGAGCACAAGTGCCCCGGCCAGCCCCTCGCCCTGCTCGAGACCGACGCGCTGCTCGTCCGGCTGCTCGCGCTCGAGCCGCGTCTGGTGGCCGAGCCCGAGCTGGGGTGGGACCACCTCGTCGCGGGCTACTGGCTGCGCGGGGCCAGGCTCGCCCTCGGCGACGGCGGACCCGACGGCGGCAGCCCGCGGCGGGGACCCCGCACGAGCACGTCGGCCAGGATCGCGACCTTCGTGCGCGGCCTCACCCGGTGGCGGCCCGAGAAGACGTCGTAGTCGGCAGCCTCGACGAGGTCGAGGATGCGCGCGTACATGCGCAGGGCGGTAGCGACGCAGCGGGCGCCCGGGGGCGGCAGCATCGCGACGCCGGGCGCCGCCTGGCGGTAGAGGGCGCGGTTGCGCTCGACCTGCTCGGCCATCATCGAGCGCCACGCCGGCGTCACGCGTCGTTCGGCCGGGTCGACGCCGTAGCGGGCGAGGTCCTCCTGCGGCAGGTACACGCGCCCGCGGTCGAGGTCCTCGCCGACGTCGCGCAGGAAGTTCGTCAGCTGGAACGCGTGCCCGAGCGCGCGTGCCGGCTCCTTCGCCGCCGGCGTGAGCGGCTGCAGCACGGGCAGCATCATCTCCCCGATCACGGCGGCGGAGCCCTCCATGTAGCCGTCGCGCAGCTCCTCCCAGGTGGCCCAGGTGGTGCGGGTCAGGTCGAGCTCCATCGCCCGGAAGAACCGGTCGAAGCACTCGGGGTCGGTGCCCCGGCGCTGCAGGCTGTCGACGACGGCCGCCATGACCGGCTCGTCGGCGCCGCCCGCCGCGACGCTGTCCCAGAAGTGCTGCTCGAAGCGTCGCAGCCGCGCGGCCGGGTCGGTCTCGTCGTGCCCGGGCACCGCGGGGTCGACGCGCTCGGGCTCGTCGACGATGTCGTCGGCCAGCCGACAGAGGGCGTAGACGGTGTACACGTCGATCCGCTGCTCGCGCGGCAGCAGCCGGGCGCCCCAGTAGTAGGTGGTGCCGTGCGCCCGCGTCAGCTCGGCGCACCGGGCGTAGCCGGCCGCGAGCCGCGGGTCGGGGTGCAGGGGACGGGCCATGGTGACACCCAGCCTAGGACGTGCGGCCGTGCCACGATGGGTGCCGTGGAGCGCGGGCGGACGTGAGCGGCGGACGGGTCGACGTGGCGGTGGTCGGCCTCGGGCCGGCAGGTCGCTCGCTGGCGTCGGCGTGCGCGGCGCGGGGTCTGCGCGTCGTCGCCGTCGACCCGCGTCCCGACGCGGTCTGGACGCCCACGTACGGGGTCTGGGAGGACGAGCTCGCCGGGCTGCCCGCGACGGTGGTCCGGTCCCGGCTGGCGGCGCCGGAGGTCCGGGCCCACGAGGCGCACCAGCTGTCGCGTCCGTACGTCGTGATCGACAACGTCGCGCTGCAGGCCGCCCTGGCCCTCGACGACGTCGACGTGCGCCGCGGCCGGCTCGACGACGCCGAGGTCGCGGCGCTGTCGTCGTCGGCGCGCGTGGTGGTCGACGCGCGCGGCGCCCGGCCGCAGGGCCTGTGTGCCGACGATCCCGCCCCCGCGCAGACCGCGTTCGGGGTGGTCGTGCCCGACGACGTCGCGGCCCCGGCGCTGCAGGGCGCGGAGGGGCTGCTGATGGACTGGCGGACGGACTGGCGGGGGGATGGGGGCGGCGGGACCGCGGGTCTGCGACCGTCGTTCCTCTACGCGATCCCGCTCGGCGACGGGACCGTGCTTTTGGAGGAGACCTGCCTGGCCGCCTCGCCGCCCCTGCCCGTGGCGGAGCTGAAGGCGCGGTTGCTGCGTCGGCTCGCGGCGCGCGGCGTCGCCCCGTCGGCCGTCGACGCCCCGCTGCACCGCGAGGTCGTGCACCCGGTGCCGGGCACACTCGCGCACGGCGTGGCCGGCCGGGGTGGCCACGTGGTGACGGGTTACTCGGTGGCGCACGCGCTGCGTCGCTCGCGCGCGCTGGCGGACGAGCTGGCCACCGGTCAGGTGCCGCGTCGGGTCGATGCGGTGGCACCGGCCGACGCGCTGCGCGAGGCGGGTCTGCGGGCGGTGCTGCGGCTCGACGTCGACGGCACGCTCGCCCTCTTCGACGGCTTCGGCCACCTCCCCGCCCACCTGCAGCGCGCCTACATGGCGCGCGACGGCGACCTCACCGACGTCGCGGCGGCCATGTGGTCGATGTTCCGCCGGATGCCCTGGTCGGGCCGCCGCGAGCTCGCCCGCGCCACCCTCCTCCCCTAGCCCCTCCCCACCCACCCCCCACCGACTTTTGGACAGTTGCGGGGCGTCCGGGGCACCGGAAGTGCCCCGGACGTGTCCAAAAGTCGGGTGGGGTGGGGTGGGGGGGGGTGCTCAGCGGACGAGCTGGTTGACGCGCTCGGCCGCCAGGCGGCCCGACGGGAGGACCATGGGGACGCCGACGCCGGGGACGGTGCCCGAGCCGGCGAAGACGAGGCCGGGGACCCGCTTGTCGACGTTGGCGGGACGGAACGGGCCCGTCTGGGCGAACGTGTGCGCCAGCGCGAACGGGGTGCCCGCGGCCATGCCCTGCTCCTGCCACTCCAGCGGGGTCACGAGCTCGTCGACGACCACGTCGGTCGGGTAGCCCGACCGCTCCAGGAACGCCAGCAGCCGCTCGCGCATCGGCTCGCGCTCGGCCTTCCAGTCCAGCCGTCCGACGTCGAGGTTGGGCGTCGGCTCCAGCACGTAGAGGGTGCTGAGACCCTCGGGCGCGGCCTCGTCGTCGTCGAGCGAGTGCACCGTCACCAGCCGCGACGGGTCGCGCATGAGCGTGCCGCGCTTCATGAGGTCCTCGAAGGCCTCGTTCCACTGCTGGCCGAAGTGGATGTTGTGGTGCGCCTTGCCCTCCGGCACGCCCTTGACGCCCACGTGCCAGACGACGCACGACGGCGAGTAGTCGCCGCCCAGGCGTCCGCCGACGCCCCGCACCGCACGCGGCGGGCGCAGGTCGGGCAGCAGCCACGTGTACGCGGTCGGCAGGTCGATGGTGCACACGACGGCGTCGGCGGCGACCGTGCCCTCCCCCGTCGCGACCCCACGCACCCGACCCCCGGAGTCGCGCACGAGCGCCGTCACCGTCGTGCCGTAGCGGATCTCCGCGCCGGCGTCGGTGGCCGCGTCGGCGAGCGCCCGCGGCACGGCACGCATGCCGCCCTTCGGGAAGTAGACGCCCTCGATCGAGTCCATGTAGGTGATCACGGCGTAGAGGGCGAGCGCGTCGTCCGGGGCGAGCCCCGCGTACATCGCCTGGAAGGAGAACAGGCGGTGCAGGCGCTCGTCGGCGAACCGACGCCGGATCATCGGCCCCAGCCGCCCGAAGCCGCCCATCGCGAGCAGCCGCGCCGCCGCGGCCGGACGCGACAGCAGGTCGGTCGGCCGGTCGAAGTTGCGGTCGATGAAGTGCGGCATCTCCGTGAGGTACAGCCGCCGCAGCCAGGTGACGAACTCATCGAACGCGGCGGCGTCGACGCTGCCGCACTCGCGGTGGATCTCGGCGCGCATGGCCTCGTGGCCGTGCCGCACCTCCAGGGTCGACCCGTCGGCGTAGAACGCGCGGTAGGCGGGGTCGAGCAGCGTCAGCTCGAGCCGCTCGGCCAGGCTCGACCCTGCCGCGCGCAGCGGCCGGTCGATCAGGTCGGGCATCGTCAGCACGGTCGGTCCGGTGTCGAACGTGAACCCGTCGCGCTGCAGGATGCCGGCCCGACCGCCGGGCACGTCCTCGCGCTCCAGCACCGTCACGCGGTGGCCGTCGCCCACCAGGTGGCAGGCGGCGGCCAGGCCGGCGAGCCCTGCTCCGACGACGACGACGTGACTCATGCGGACCTCCAGGAGACGGTGCGGGCGACCGCGCGCAGTCCGGCGACGCCGGCCGCGGTCAGGGGGGAGCCGACGAGGGCCTGCTCGGCACGCTCGGTCTCGTCGACGATGCGCTGCTCGACGTCCTGGCGGACGCCGGACTCCTCGAGCGCGCGCTGCAGCAGGGCGACGTCGCCGGGACGTGCCTCGGCCGTGCCGACCCGCGTCATCGCGGCGGCGGCCTCGCCCGTGAGCCGCTCGGCACCGAGCGCCCAGATCATGGTGGTCTTGCCCTCGCGCAGGTCGTCGCCCGACGGCTTGCCGGTGACGTCGGGGTCGCCCCAGACGCCCAGCACGTCGTCGCGCCAGGCGAACGCGCGGCCGAGGTGCAGCCCGAAGCGGTCGAGCACCTCGCGCTGCGCCGCGGTGGCACCGGCGGCGATCGCGCCGAGCTGCAGCGGTCGGGCCACGGTGTACGCGCCGGACTTGAGCACCGCGACCGCCTCGACGTGCGCGAGGTCGGTCCGACGGCTGGCCGCCCCGGTGAGGTCGGCCCGCTGGCCGGCGATCAGCTCGAGGGTCAGCTGGTACCAGGACTCGCGCAGGACCGCGGGCAGCGTGTGCACGAGCCGGTCGGCCTCGTGGTGGGCCAGGTCGCCGAGCAGGATGGCGACGTTCTCGCCGAAGCGGGCGGCGTCGCCGTGCGCCCGTGCTGCGCGGTGCTGGGCCGCGGCGACGACGTGCGCGGCCGCAGCGCCGCGTCGCTCGCCCGACTGGTCCATCACGTCGTCGTGCACCAGCGCGAAGAGGTGCAGGGTCTCCAGCGCGGCAGCCACGCGGACGACGTCGTCGTGGGCGGGTGTCGCGAGCGTCCCGCCGGCGGCGACGAAGCCCCAGTGGCACATCTGCGGACGCAGCCGCTTGCCCCGACCCTGCAGCAGCGTGTGCAGCCATCCGGGCAGGTCGTCGGCGAGGGGTCCGGGGGTGCCCGCCGGCGCGAGGCCTTCCCAGACGGTGCCCATCCAGGCGAGCTCGGCCGACAGCAGGTCGCTGACGGCGTCGAGCGTGACGCGCACCGGCGCGTCGGCGTCCGACGACTCGAGCCGGCCCGCGGGCGGCGGGCCGAGGGGGAGCCGGGCACGCTCGGCGTCGAGCTGCGGCACCTGAAGCACCGACCACGGGCTGTAGACGGCCGGCGTGGCACGCGCGGCGGCCACGAGGTCGGACCAGGCGACCCAGGCGTGCTCGCCGACCTCGTCCGGGTCGGGCGAGAGGGGCCCGTCCGCGCGGGCGACGAAGACGGGGCAGACCTCGTTCTCGACCACACCGCTGGCGTCGACGGCGCGGTAACGGAAGTCGGGCAGCAGCAGACGCAGGTCGCGCACCTCCACTCCGAGCTCCTCGCGGACGCGCCGACGCACGGCGTCCTCGACCGCCTCGCCGGGCCGGGGGTGCCCGCAGCACGAGTTGGTCCAGACGCCGGGCCAGGTCCGCTTCGAGAGCGCCCGGCGGGTCAGGAGCACCCGGCCGGCGTCGTCGAACAGGTGCACCGAGAACGCCTGGTGCAGCGGCGTGTCGGCGCCGTGCACGTCGAGGCGCGGCGCCGTGCCGGTGGGTGTGCCGTCGTCGTCCAGCAGGACGACCAGGTCCTGCTCGCTCTCGATCGCGGTCATCGCGGTGCCGCCTCCGTCCCCTGGGTCCCCTCCATCCTCTCGGACACGCCGCCGGTCCGCCCGGCGACGGGCCCGCCCGACACCCGCTAGCCTGCGACCGTGGGCGCCATCCATCTGATCCGGCACGGCCAGGCCTCGTTCGGCAGCGACGACTACGACCAGCTCTCCGCCCTCGGCACCCGTCAGGGGAGCTGCCTCGGGCTCGCCTGGGAGGCGGCCGACTTCCGGCCGCACTGGTCGGTGGCCGGCTCGCTGCGACGGCACGCCCAGACCGCCGTCGCGGTGCTCGACGCGGTCGACGGCGACCTCTACGACGTCGACGCCGGGTGGGACGAGTACGACCACCTCGCGCTGGCCGGCGAGACGGTCACGCCGACGACGGACCCTCGCGAGTTCCAGGCGCACCTCGACGCCGCGCTCGGCGCGTGGGTCAGCGGGGCGCCGTCACCGGTCGAGTCGTTCGCGGAGTTCTCCGCCCGGGTGCTGCGCGCACTCGACGAGGCCGTCGCGCAGGCCGGGTCGGGCCGACGCGTCGCGGTGTTCACGTCGGGCGGGCCGATCGCGTTGGTCGCGTCGCACCTGCTGGCGGGTGACGCGTCGCTGTTCATCCCGCTCAACCGGGTGGTGGTGAACGCGTCGGTGACCACGCTCATCGTCGGGCGCGGCGGCACGCGGCTGCTCACCTACAACGAGCACGGCCACGTGCCCGCCGACCAGGTCACCTTCCGGTAGGGCTCACTCCCACTTCATCGCGAAGCCGAACGCGGCCACGATGAAGCCCATGCCGATGACGATGTTCCAGTCGCCGAGGTCGGAGTAGACCGGGATGGTGATGTCGGTGCCGGAGATGACGTAGAAGACCACGATCCACAGCAGGCCGACGACGGCCGACGCGATCATCAGCGGCGCGGCGAACCGGCTGCCGGTGGGCGTGCCGGGCTCGGGCTCGGGGCGGGTGCGCGAGGCGACCGACGAGGCGGCGAACGCGATGACCGCGGCGATCGCGAAGTTCCAGGCGCCGAGGTCGAACAGGCCCGGGATCGCGCCGATCTTCGGGAACGAGCGGTCGGAGACCGTGAAGAAGGCGCCGACCGCCCAGGCGACGGCCACCACCAGCAGCAGCAAGGCGAGCGGGTGCGCCCAGCCGCCTCGGCGCGTGCGGACCGTGCTCGGGGTGCTGTTCTTGGCCACGGGGATCTCTTTCGGTGCCGTCTGCAGGTTCTGGGCCGTCTGCAGGTTCTGGGCTAGCGTAGTCGGCGTCGCGGACGGTGTCGGAGTGGGGAGAGGTGCTCGCATGTCGGGGACGCGTGCACGCTCGCGGACGAGGTCGTCGCGCGGCTGGTCCGTCGCGGTGCTCGGGGTCTGCCTGGTGGCCGGCCTCACCGCCGCGGCCGCGCACCGCACGTCCGACGGCCAGGACCTGCGACCGGCCGGTGGCGACGTCGCGTCGCTGGTCGGCGAGCGGGAGCGTCGGGTCGAGCAGCGACAGGCCGACGTGGTCGACCTGCAGCGCGAGATCGACGCCGCGACCGCCGCTGCCGACGACGCCAGCGGGGTCGAGGCGATCGTGCGACGGCTGCGCACCCTGCGCGACCTGGCCGGGCTCAGCACGGTGCGCGGGCCGGGCATGCGGGTCACGCTGACCGACGCCCCGCGCGACGCCGACTCCGCCGGGATCGACCCGAACTACCTCGTCGTGCACCAGCAGGACCTGCAGGCGTTCGTCAACGCCCTGTGGGCCGGGGGCGCCGAGGCCGTGAGCCTGCAGGGCCAGCGGCTCGTGTCGACGACCGCGATCGTGTGCGTCGGCTCCAACGTCATCATCGACGGGCGGCCGTTCTCGCCGCCGTACGTCATCGAGGCGGTGGGCGACGTGCCCGGCATGACCTACTCGCTCGGCTCGTCCCCCGAGGTGGCGAACTTCGAGCGCTACGTGACGAAGTTCCGGCTCGGCCTGAAGGTCACCACGGGCGACGACCTGGTGGTCGCGCCCTACGGTGGCGCGACCGTCCTGCGGTACGCGTCGGCGCTCTCCTGACCGGCGTGGCCGCCGGTCAGGAGAGTCCGGCTACTGCCCGGGGGTGAGGTCGAGGTCGGCGGCGCCGTCGCCGTTGCCGTCCGGGGCGTCACCGTTGCCGTCGGCCTGGTCGCCGCCCTGGTCGTCGCCCTCGTTGCTCGACACCGTGATCTCGATGGTGGTGCCCGGCGGCACCGACGTGCCCGCCGGCGTGCCCTGGTTGGTGACCTGGCCCTTCGGTGCGGTGGCGGTCGGGTCCTCGGTGACCGAGACCTCGAGGTCGGCCTCCTGCAGGGTCTTCTCCGCCTCCTCCTGCGTCATGCCGACCAGGTTGGGCACCTGTACCTCGCCCTGCGACACGATGACGGTGACCGTCGTGCCGGCGTCGACGCTGACCCCGGCCGCGGGGTTGGTGTTGATGACGGAGTTGCGGCTCTGGTCGGACGCGCGTTCCTCGCGCTTCACCTTGAGCCCCTGCCCCTCGAGCGCGGCCTTCGCCTCGTCGAAGGTGTAGCCGACGACGTTGGGCACCTGGACCTGCGCCGGTCCGGTGGAGACGACCAGCGTCACCTCGGTCCCCTTGTCGACCTCGGTGCCGCCTTCGGGGTCCTGGGAGACGACGTTGCCCTCCTCGACGTCGCCGTCGGCGCGCTCCTGCGTCTGCACGGTGAAGCCGTCGCGCTCGAGCGTCCGCTGCGCCGCGACGGCGTCCTGGCCGGTGACGTCGGGGACCTCGACCTGGGCGGGCGCCGGCGGGGGCTGGTTGGCCTGGTTGTAGGCGTAGAGGCCGATGCCGGCGAGCAGCAGGAGCAGCAGGATCGCGAGCGCCCAGTACAGCGGCTTGCGGTTCTTGCGCTCCTCCTCGTCCTCGACGGCGGGCTGCGTGCCGGTGGCCGCGGCGGCCGCCACGGCCGGGGCGACGGCGGTCGCGGCCGGCACGACCGAGGTGGCCGCGGTCGGGGCCTCGACCTGCTGGCCGGCGATGGCCCGCTCGAGGTCCTTGCGCATGTCGGCGGCCGACTGGTAGCGGTCGTCGGTGCGCTTCGCGAGCGACTTCGCGACGATGTGGTCGACGGCCTGCGTCACCTCGGGGTTCAGCTGCGACGGCGGTCGGGCGTCCTCGCGGCCGTGCTGGTAGGCGACCGACACGGGGCTGTCGCCGACGAACGGCGGACGTCCGGTGAGCAGCTCGTACAGCAGGCAGCCGGTGGAGTAGATGTCGGAGCGGGCGTCGACGGTCTCGCCCCGGGCCTGCTCGGGTGACAGGTACTGGGCGGTGCCGATGACCGCGGCGGTCTGCGTCATCGCGCTGGAGGAGTCGGCGATCGCGCGGGCGATGCCGAAGTCCATGACCTTGACCTGGCCCGACGGCGTCAGCATGACGTTGGCGGGCTTGATGTCGCGGTGGATGATGCCGGAGCGGTGGGAGTAGTCGAGCGCGCTGAGCACGTCGGCCGTGATCGACAGGGCGCGCTCGGGCAGGATCTTGCGGTCGTCGCGCATGATCTCGCGCAGCGTCTGGCCCTCCACGTACTCCATGACGATGTACGGGATGTGGTTGCCGTGCTTGTCGGTCGACTCGCCCGTGTCGTAGACGGCGACGATCGCGGGGTGGTTCAGTGCGGCAGCCGACTGCGCCTCGCGGCGGAAGCGGGCCTGGAAGGTGTCGTCGGAGGACAGGTCGGCGCGCAGCTGCTTGATGGCCACGGTGCGGCCGAGGCGCAGGTCGCGCGCGACGCGGACGTCGGCCATGCCTCCGCGACCGAGCAGCCCGCCGAGCTCGTAGCGCTCGCCGAGCAGGATGGGCTCGTCGCCGGATCCGGTCATGGGGTCACTCTCCCTAGGGGGGTCGAAGTCACTCACCGAGCACCGCCTCGATGACGGAGCGTGCGATGGGGCCGGCGAGGCGTCCACCGGCGATCTCGTTGCGGGCCGTGCTCGAGGACTCCACGACCACGGCGACGGCGACCTTGGGGTCGTTCGCCGGGGCGAGGGCCACGAACCAGGCGTAGGGGGGGCGGTCGGGGGTCGACTGCGCGGTTCCCGTCTTGGCGCCCACCTGGACACCGGGGATCTGCGCCGACGTGGCGGTGCCCGACTGGACGGTCGCCACCATCATCGAGCGCAGGATCGCCGCGTTGTCGGCGCTCATGGCGCGGTCGAGCTCTTCCGGCTCCAGCGAGTCGAGCACGCGCAGGCTGGGCGAGCGGACCGACTTGACCACCTGCGGCTTCATGACGACGCCGTCGTTGGCGATGCCGGCGCCCACCATCGCCATCTGCAGAGGGGTGGCCGCGACCTCGAACTGACCGATGCCGCTCTGCGCGAGCTGCGGGGCCTCCAGGTCGGTGCCCTCGGCCGTGAACTGGCTGGCGTTGCTGGCCAGGCCCTCGAGCGGGTCGGTGCCGAAGCCGAACTTGCGGGCCTGCTCGTCGAGCTTGTCCTGGCCGATCTTGCCGGCCAGGTCGCCGAAGGAGACGTTGCAGGAGACCTGCAGGGCCTGCTCGAAGGTGATCGGGTCGCCGCCGCAGTTGCCGCCGTTCTCGTTGGGCAGCGTGTACTGGATGCCGGGGAAGGAGAGGCTGGCGCCACCCTTCACGCGGCTGTCGGCCTTGAGGTTGAGGTCCTCCAGCGCCGCGGCGGCCGTGACGAGCTTGAACGTCGAGCCGGGCGGCAGGATCTGCTGCGTCGCGCGGTTGGTCAGCGGGTCGTCCTCGTTGGCCTGCAGACGCTTCATCGCCTCGGTGACCTTCGAGAAGTCGTGGCTGGCGAGCACGTTCGGGTCGTAGGAGGGCTGGCTGACCATCGCGAGCACGGCGCCCGTCTTCGGGTCGAGCGCGGCGACCGCGCCCTTGGTGCCCTCGCCGAGCGCCTCCAGGCCGCTCGCGGCGACCTTCTGCGCGCGCGGGTTGATGGTCAGCTCGACGCTGCCGCCCTGGGGCTTCTTGTTGGCCAGCAGGTCGACGACACGGCTGACGAAGAGTCGGTTGTCGCTGCCGGACAGCACCTGGTTCTGCGAGCGCTCGAGGTTGGCGCTGCCGTAGATGTAGGAGAAGTAGCCGGTGAGCGGGGCGTACAGCGTCGACTGCGGGTACACCCGCTGGAACTTGTACTGGTCCTTGCTCGGCTTGCTCTCGGCGACGGGCTCGTCGCCCACGAGGATCGCGCCGCGGTCGCGGCTGAAGTCGGCGTCGATGACGCGCTTGTTGCCCTGGCGTGCGTTGAGGTCGCCGGCCTCGACGAACTGCACGTAGTTGACGTTGATCAGCAGCGCCGCGAACAGCACGAGGCAGGCGACGGCGAGGTTGCGGATGGGCTTGTTCACGACAGCTTCACCACCTGGGTCTCCTCGTCGTGGTCGAACTGCGACACCTCGGGCGCGGGGCGTCGGGTCTGGTCGCTGATGCGCAGGAGCAGCGCGATGATCGCCCAGTTCATGACCACGGACGAGCCGCCCTGCGCCATGAACGGCGTGGTCAGGCCGGTCAGCGGGATGAGGCGGGTGACGCCGCCGATGACCACGAAGATCTGCAGGGCCATCGAGACCGCGAGGCCGGCCGCGAGCAGCTTGCCGAACGCGTCACGGCAGGTGAGCGCGATGCGCATGCCGCGCTCGACGACCAGGCCGTAGATCACGAGGATCGCCATGAGTCCGGTGAGTCCGAGCTCCTCGCCCATCGCGGAGGCGATGAAGTCCGAGAACGCGAACGGGGTGAGCTGCGGACTGCCCTGCCCCCAGCCGGTGCCGAGCACGCCGCCGTAGGCCATGCCGAACAGGCCGTTGATGATCTGTCCGTTGCGGTCGGGGTCGGAGAACGGGTCGAGCCAGGCGTCGAAGCGCACGCGCACGTGCCCGAACGCGAGGTAGCCGAAGTAGGCGCCGGCCACGAACAGGCTGCCGCCGACGACGAGCCAGCCGGGCCGCTCGGTGGCGATGTAGAGCATGACGACGAACAGGCCGAAGAACAGCAGCGACGAGCCGAGGTCGCGCTGGAAGACGAGGATGGCGATGCTGATCAGCCACGCCGCGCCGATGGGGCCGAGGTCGCGACCGCGCGGCAGGTCGATGCCGGCGAAGCGTCGGCCGGCGAGCGCGAGGGCGTCGCGCTTCACGACGAGGTAGCCGGCGAAGAAGATGGCCAGGCAGATCTTGGCGGCCTCGCCGGGCTGGAAGCTGAACGGGCCGATGTTGATCCAGATGCGCGCGCCGCGGATGTTCTGGCCGATGACGGGCAGCAGCGGCAGCACCAGCAGCGCGAGGGCGACGAAGCCGAACGTGTAGGTGTAGGCCTGCAGGCGGCGGTGGTCGCGGATGACGAGCAGCACGACGGCGAACAGCGCGATGCCGATGCCCGACCACATCAGCTGGTTGGTGGCGAGCGGGCCGAACGCGTCGTTGCCCATCGCCTGGTAGCCGAGGTCGATGCGGTAGATCATCGCCAGTCCCAGCCCGTTGAGGCAGATGACCAGCGGCAGCAGGACGGGGTCGGCGTAGGGCGCGACCTTGCGGACGAGCAGGTGCGTGGCGACGGCGGCCGCGACCAGGAAGATCACGAGCCGCAGCGCGTCGGCCGGCACGCGACCCTCGGCGCCGAGGCCGACGGCGCAGTAGGCGCCGACGCCGATGAGCACGGCGAGCAGGGTCAGGGTGAGCTCGGCCCCGCGTCGCTTGCGCGGGACCAGGGTGGGTGTGCTCATGCGGACCGCTCCCGGTCGGCGGTGCGCGACGCGGAGGGGGACGGCGAGGGGGAGGGGCTCGGCGAGGGCGACGGCTCGGGCTCCTCGGCGAGGCCGCGCAGGTTCTCGACGATCTGCTCGGCGTCGGCGCGGCTGTCGGCCTCGATGCCGCCGCGCACCTGCTGCGCGCGGAAGGTGGGCAGGGTGTCGAGCTCGACGTCGGTGACCTCGTCGACGTGCTTGAGGGTGACGAGCGGCAGGTCGGCCTGGACGCCGCGGTAGATGACGACCTTGCCGTCGGCGGAGGCCACGTAGTACTGGTCCTGCGACCAGCGGTAGGCGTAGAACGCGCCGGCGGCGACGATGCCGACGACGACGGCGAGGGCGACGAGGCGGCGCACCCAGCGCCACTTGCTCGGCGGGCGCGGCGCGTAGCGCAGCTCCTCGGGGTCGACCTCCTTCTCGCGCCTGCGCTCCTTGCGCTCCTCGCGCGAGCGGGCCTTCCCGGAGCCACCGGAGGCGTTGCCGGTGCGGGGGCGGGGTCCCTCTGCGGCCGCGCCGACGAGCTGCGGGCGTCCGTCGGCCGACGAGAGCTCCTCTTCCGACACGGCACCGGAGGGCACGAGCTCGCCGATGACGACGGTGACGTTGTCGTAGCCGCCGTTCTCGAGCGCGGTGCGGACCAGGTCGGACGCGGCCTGGTCGATGGTCTCGGCGCTGAGCAGCTGCTGGATGGTGGCGTCGTCGACCATGTCGGACAGACCGTCGCTGCACAGCAGGAAGCGGTCGCCAACCTGCCCCTCGAACCACTCGAGGTCGGCGTCGTTGTCGTCGCGGCCGAGCATGACGCGCAGCAGGAGGGAGCGGTGCGGGTGCACGCGCGCCTCCTCGGGCGTCAGCTTCCCCTCCTCCACGAGGCTCTGCACGAACGTGTGGTCGGTGCTGATCTGGGTCAGCTCGCCGTCGCGCAGGAGGTACGCGCGCGAGTCGCCGATGTGGGCGGTGGCGAAGCGCTCGCCGTCCCACAGCATCGCCTCGAGCGTGGTGCCCATGCCCTCGACCGACGGGTCCTCGGCGACGAGCTCGCCGAGGCGCTGGTTGGCATGGGCGACGGCCTTCTGGAGCGCCTCGAGCGGGTCGATCTCGGGCAGCTCGCGGTCGAGCTGGCGGATGACGTTCATGGTCTCGGCCGAGGCGAGGTCGCCGGCGGCCGCGCCGCCCATGCCGTCGGCGACGGCGATCAGGCGGCTGCTCGCGTAGCCGGAGTCCTGGTTGCTGGAGCGGCGCAGGCCGACGTCGGTCAGCGCGACGTAGCGCAGGGTGAGGGACATCGTCCTACTTCCGCAGCTCGACGATGGTCTTGCCCAGCCGGACCTGGATGTTCAGGCCGATCGGGGTGGGGGACGTGATCCGCTGGCTGCCGAGGTAGGTGCCGTTGGTGGAGCCGAGGTCCTCGACGAACCACTGCTCGCCGTTGGTGGCGAAGCGGGCGTGGCGGGTGGAGACGTAGTCGTCGTCGAGGCGGATGGCCGCGTCGGTGCCGCGGCCGAGGAGGACGGGTCCGTCGCCGAGCGGCACGCTCTGGCCGGAGTTGGGGCCGGAGACGACCTGCAGCTTGGTGGGCGCGCCACGCGGGGTGCGCTGCTTGCGGCTCTTGGCGGGCTTCGCGGCGGCTGCGGCGCGGGGCTGCTTGGCGGGCTTCTGGTTCGGTGCCTTCGCGCCGAAGATGTCGGAGCGGATGACCGACACGGCAGACAGCACGAACAGCCACAGGACGGCGAGGAAGCCGATCTTGATGAGGGTGAGGGTCAGGTCCGTCATCGGTCCTCGCTCGTCGTGATGCGGATGGTGAGGACCGTGTTGCCGAGGCGGATCTCCGAGCCGTTGCCGACCGAGGCGGTCTGCACGCGGTGCCCGTTGAGGACGACGCCGTTGGTCGACTGCAGGTCGGTGATGGTGACGGTGGTGTTGCCGCCGGACTCGTGGACCTTGATGTCGGCGTGCCGGCGGGAGATGCCGGGGTCGTCGATGCGCAGGTCGGCCTCGCTGCCGCGTCCGACGACGACGCCGGGCGGGGTGAGGGGGTGCTTGAGGCCGTTGACCTCGAGCACGACCTGCGAGCTGCGCACGGCGGTCTCGGTCATGCGGGCGCCCTCGACGGGCCGGACGGCCGCGTTGGTGCGGCTGCGCACGCGGAAGCGTCCGGTGCCGAGGTCGGGCGCCTCGACGAGCTCGATGCGCAGGGGCCCGGCGAGGGTGTAGCGCTGCTCGGTGACGTGCTCCTGCACGAGCGTGGCGAGCTCGGTGGTGAGGGTGTCGCCGAAGGGGGCGAGCCGGCCGTGGTCGGTGGGCGAGAGCTCGACGGTGAAGTCGTTGGGGACGAGCATCCGCTGGCGCGAGAGCACGTGGGCGGAGTTGTCGACCTCGCGCTGGATCGCGGCGGCGATCTCCACCGGCTGCACGGCGCTGCGGAAGGCTCGGGCGAACGCGCCGGTGACTGCGCCCTCGAGCCGCTGCTCGAAGCGGCTGAGCACACCTGCCATCGGTTCTCGCCTCCTGCCGGGTCACGTGCGTGGGGTCGTCGGTGGTCCCGACGATGGTATCGGCAGGCACGACGCACGCGAATTGACGTGGGAACGCGTTCCATTCTTCCTGCCCCACCCCAGCCCCGCCGCCCTCTCCATCGGTGGCTCATCAACCCGCGCGCCGGCATCGGTGCCCCAGCACCCCCAGGAGCCCTGCTGCGGTTGCCCAGCCACCGACGGGCGGGTGCGGGCGCGTGGGAGCCGTGGTGTTAGACTCGGCGACTGTTCCTCAGGGAACGACGCGCGAGTGGCGGAACGGCAGACGCGCTGGCTTCAGGTGCCAGTGTCCGCAAGGGCGTGGGGGTTCAAATCCCCCCTCGCGCACCAGACGAGAAGCACGAGGAAGAACGAGAGAGCCGTGGGCGGCAACGCCGGCGGCTTTTTTCGTGCATCGATGTCGGGCTGGACGAGCAGGGACAGGCCCCCGTCGTGCCCGTCTCCGATTGTTGCGCAGGCGCGTTCGAGGACGCCCTGGCGCACCGATCCGTCGTCGTCGACGCAACGTGCAGGACCCGGGTCTCGGAGTCTGCCGCGGTGTTCACCTCTTGCGTGCCAGATTCACTGGCAGGTGCGCGAGCGAGGGGTGGATGGGGTGGTCGTCGACGACGATGGTGTCGTTCTCGGGCACGGTGTTCTCGAGGAGCTGGTCGCGGATGACCGCGCCTTGCGCGGTGAGCCAGTCGCGCACGCTCGCGTCGACGGTGAAGGCGTGGCGGGGGGAGCCCAAGACGATGGTGCGGATGGTGCTGTAGAGGGGGTACTGGTTGGCGAGGTCGTCGAGAACGGACTGGCGCGCCGGGATGAGGTACTGGGGGTTCTCGTCTGCGGCGCGGGCTCTGCAGCCCTGCCCGAGCACCTGCAGGGACGTCATTACCTGCGCCAACGCCTGTGCTGATGCGGTGTCGGGTGTCCGAGGGTTGATGCCGACTCCGTCGACGAAGAAGCAGTTCTCGCCCTGGGCGCTCGCGGGGGCGAGTGGTTTGGCTCGGACGGTGTAGTTCTGGATCTGATCGACGGGGAACGTCGCGAGGCTCTCGGTGACGCCGGCGAGGGCGCGCCCTGATCCGGTCGTGAACCACTGCAGCCGTTGGGAGGCGGGATCCTCGTATCCAGCCTGCGCGCGGCCTGCGGCCTTGGTGTAGTTCAGCAGGGAGGCGATGGCGTTCTCATCGACCGTCGGTGGCGGCTGGAACGGCACGTCGTAGCCGTGGTCCTGCTGCTGGAGTGCTTGTGCGTACTCGCAGGCGTCGGTGGTGCGGCCCGTGTAGTCCAGGAGCAGGCCCGAGTCGGTCGGCGGTTGGGGTGTGGTGGGGTCCGTGGCGACGCCGAGGACGTCGAGGATGCCGTCGCTGCCGACAGCGTCGAGCAGGTCGACGTCGAGGCTGCGGACGATCAGGGAGCTGAGGCAGCCGAGCTGGGGGTAGGCGACGACCTGCCCTTCGACGGTGACCGCTCGCTGGGCGAAGTCCATGAAGTCGCCGTCGAGGGGCTCGCTGATCGGCAGGAGGTAGCCGGCTGTCTGGAAGTGGTTGATGAAGATCGCGTCGAAGGTGAACACGTCGAGCGTGCTCGGTGGATCGGCGGAGTAGCAGTCGTAGTCGACGAAGTTGAGCTCTGGGCCGTCGGGTCGTACCGCTTGCCACTGGGCTCGGATCGCGTCCTCGAACTGGAGGGGGCGGGGCAGGTAGGGGTAGATGGCGACGTTGAGGACGGGTTCGGTCGTCGTCGACGGCCGAGGAAGTCTGAGTGGTCGAAGAAGCGGGGTGTCCTTGGGCATGAGCGGTCCAGATCGTGAGAGGGATGTCGGACGCTAACCCGCTTGCCACGAAAGCGAAGGCGAATGCCCTCATCTCGCCGAGTCATGAGGTGATCAACCTTCACGACCTGGGGCGTCGGCAACGCGGAGGAGGCGGGTTCAGGCGTGGACTCCGACGCTGACGGAGGTCGTCGAGCTCCTGGGCTCTGAACGAGTCACGCTGCCCCGCGTCATCACGTTCCTGTCCTGCAACGTCTAGCCGGCCGAAGCGTGACGCCGTAGTTCGCAGGAACTATCGAGAGCCCCTTTTTCGCGTCTCGATCGGGTTCGGCGGGTTGTACGTCCCATTTATCGCCCCGTCCATTGACGAGGTGGCAGTGCATCCCGATTCTGAACTTCCTCGCCACGAGTTCAGCGATGGCCCCTCCGGCAGCGTAGGGATCTTGGGGATTTCGAGTCTTCGCTGGGATGGGTTGCACGGTTTTATCTATCAGTTTTCATGATCGATCAGTCAGGGGTGTTTCGCATGGAAGATCAGTCTCGGACAGGTGCGCCTATCCTCAACAGTGTCTTTCCCCCAGACGGACGTGTCCGGGTGGATCCGACCACCGTCACGCCGTTCTCGTGGGTCGGCCAGCTCGCCATCACCTTTCCCGACGGGAGCCGCGGCACCGGAACCGGCACGCTCATCGACCGAGACCGGGTGCTCACCTGCGGTCACAACCTTTATCAAGACAGGCGCGGGGGGAGGGCGAGCTCGGTCATTTTCTCGCTCGCGCAGAACGGCACGGACCGGCCGTACCCTCCGGTCGGCTTCAGGGATGCTCACGTGAGTGAGGAGTACAGGACGCTGTCGCCCGCGGACCCCGCCGCGACCGGCGGAGTGGTTCGTGATTACTCCCGGTACCTCTACGACTTTGGCGTGGTGTCCCTGCAGACAGGACTCGACCCCGCGGAAGGTGCCTTCCCCTTCCTGTACGACGCCAGCGACGAGACTCTCGTGGATCGAACCGCTGATATCGCTGGGTACCCGGGCGACAAGACGGCCGGCACCATGTGGAACGCGGCTGGCCCCTTGACGCCGCCGCCCGCTGCTGAGTTCCTGTGGTACCGCATCAGCACGTTCAACGGTCAGAGTGGCGCGGCTGTGAGGTGCACCTTCGAAGAGGACGAGGAAGGCGACGTTCCTCGGATCGTAGGCATCCACGTGGCCGGCAGCAGCGAGCTGCAGTCCAACTTTGCCGTCAGATTGACCAGCGACGTCATCAGGACCATCGAGACGTGGCTCTAGGAACCTGCCGTGCTTCCCAACGACGAGTCGCGCGAGGATCCGTGCTCGCGTTCGTGATCTCAGTTTTCTACAGCTTGACCCTGCCGCGAACGAGGGAATCAGTTCGCATGATCGATCAACGATAAAGGCGATGGAACCATGACTGACTACAATGCCACCCTCTACGAGAAGCTGTACTCCAAGCTTGCGATCGCGGTCGGTGCCGGTTCGAAGGAGAATCCGGGAACCATCGGAGAGTCTCTCCTCTCCATCTACAACCCGGGTCAGTACCTGCCCGTCAACCTCGACCCGGTCAACAACGCGGACGACGACCAGGAGATCTCGCAGCTGTTCGACACGGCGCCCATGTTCAACTTCACCTACACGCCCGGTGCTCTGCGCGTCTCCGATGCGTACAAGAGCATTCTCGACCTCAAGACCTACCCCATCGCCGATCTGAGCGAGAAGGAGAAGGCGAAGCTCGCAGCGGCTGAGAAAGACTACGAGGAGCGTCAAGAGAAGTGCGACGCCGCCGAGACCGCGTACTGGGCCGTGGTGTCTGAGTACGACGCCGCGCAGGCCAACTACGAGAACAAGACCGGGCCGGCACCGTCGGCGGCCCTCAAGGCCAAGGTCAAGTCGGCCATGGACAAGTGGGTCGCGGCTGGCAAGATCAAGCAGCAGACCAATCTCGCCATCATGAAGCAGCTCCAGGGCCGAGACGGGTCGGCGTTCTGGGACAAGCTCGACCAGCGGTTCGCCGAGAACGAGCGCGAGCTGCCGAGTGGTCTGCGCTTTCCCCCCGCCACTCTCGCGCCCCGGTACGCAAGCTGGTTCAAGGACGAAGGATGGACGAAGTTCGAGTTCGTCGAGAAAGACCTCAACAACCAGTCGACGTCGACCAACATCGGTGTCGCCGGCAACCTCGATGGCAAGTTCGGCATCGTCACTATCTCTGGCTCCGGCAGCTATCAGGAGGACAAGGAGTACATCAAGGTCGAGGAGACCAGTCTCTCCTTCAAGTGCGAGCTGATGAGGGTCACCATCAGTCGCAACTGGATGAACCCATTGGTCTTCAACAGTCGGGCGTGGAAGTTCGAGCCCACGGCACCCGCTGCGGAGCTGTCGTCTGGCGGGAGCCTGAAGGACAAGATCGTCCCGACGGGCGCCTTCGTCGCCATCCCGACGACCGTCATCCTGGCGCGCAACGTCGAGATCCTCGGCAAGTTCCAGAACACCGTCGAGGAACGCATGAAGCGCGAGATCGAGGCTGAGGCCAGTCTCGGCATCGGACCGTTCTCGATCGCTGGCTCGGTGCAGTACAAGGACCGCCGCGAAAGCATCAAGGGGACGTTCGCTGAGAACAAAATCTCGATCAACAACACGCAGATCATCGCCGCGATCAGCCAGGTTCTTCCTCAGGTGCCGAACCCCGACCCGAACCTCCCGTGGGCTCCCGCGTGATGGGTGCTGGGGCGTGGCAGAGCGCTTCTCAGCCATGGGAGAGGGCGACGCCGGCATGAGCCGAACCGATTCAGCCGAGTTCGTCCAGCTGTACAGCAAGATTGCCCAGGCGTTGGCGGTCTCCGGGGTGGTCGGGCAGAGTCCCGATGCGCTCCTCAGCATCCAGTGGCCGGGAATCGTCGTCACGCCGCACCTCGACCCTGACGACCCCGAGACCAAGTACATGGTCAGCAATTTGCTCAACGCGGCACTGGAGTGCAACTACGTCGTGACACCGAAGGCCGGCCTGGTCTCCGACATCTATCAGCTGATCCTCAACGGCAAGGAGACTCCCGAGATCGGACTCTCGCCGGAGCAGAAGGCTGAGTTGGCGAAAGCTGAGGGTTACCTCGAGGTGGACGGTGAGCCGAGCCCGCAGCTGCGTGACTACGTCGAGTACGAGGCGGTCTTCTACGCGGCGCAGGATCTGCTCTTCGAGGCTCGCGCGACTGAACAGAACGGCGGACCTCTCGTCCCGCCAGAGGTGATCGCTCGCTACCGCGAGGCTCGTCAGGCCTGGGACGAGCATGGTCACAGAGAAGAGGTCGAGACCGCTCTGGCAACCGTGAAGCAGCTGCAGGCCCGTGAACCCTACGTGTACTGGCAGCAGCTGGCAGACCGATTCGACACAGGCACCGAACGGCTCGCGAATGGGAGTGCGTTCCAGGTCGTGGACAGCGTGCCGCGCTACAAGGACTGGTTTCGCGATGAACAGTGGACTCCGTTCCGCTTCGACCCGGACGACTTCGCCAACCAACCCCGCTCAGGTGGGACAGGGATGCGAGGGTGCGACGGCAGATGTTGCTGCAGCGTCCGCTCAGGAGACGAAGTATCTCCAGGGCGAATGCCTGCGTGGAACCGGCAGTCCTCCATCCTTGCCGCTCGACACGTCGAGAGCGGGATGGACGAAGCAGGCCCAGCGGCGAGCGGCGCGGAGAGTCCGTTCTTCCTGTCATGCTCGATGAAACGGATCTCGATCGTCCGACCGTGGATGGACTCCTCTGTCTTCTCGAGCCGATTATGGAAGTGGTCAGCGCAGAGCATCGGACGCGGCACCGTCATCTCAACCGGCGGATCAGTCGTGGGCAATGAACCCGCCACCGGAGTTCTTCCCATCCTGCCGACCACGGCTCTCCTGGTCAAAGATGTCGAGCTCATCCTCTCCTCGCGCGAAGCGTATGACTGGATACTCGACAAGATCGAAGCAGGGCGGGAAGTGCGCTACGGCCCATTCAGTCTCAACGCTTACAGCGAACCGTCAACGCGTCACCTGCGCATGGTGCCGGGTGCCTCTGGCGTCGTCAGTGGTAGCCCGCAGATCCTCGGGTTCATCTCTACGTTGATCGGACGGTGCCCCCATCCGGATATGACCCTCCCCTGGCCAAGCTGATCGCACGCAGCAGAGTGGATGGTCGAGGGGCGCTCCCGCTCGATCCAGGGCGTCGTGCTCGGGGTGGCCGTCTGGGGTGTGCACCTGTCGCGATGGGGGATCCTCCGGACCGGGGCTTCGTCGAGACGAGCGTGCCTGTCGACGCGGTTCTCATCGTGCCTAGAGGGATCGCCCACGGTGCGAGGGCCCGCGCCGCCGGATCGGTGCACTGATTAGACGTGCGGCAACTCGTCCGGGTGCGCTCGCACGCCGGAAGTGTGCGGGACTGACGGCGTGCAGTCGCTTGAAGGCTGCGCTGAAGGCGAACGCGTCGCCGTAGCCGACTCGGCGGCGTGCCGTACTGGAAGGTCTCTAGCGGAGCCAGTGGCACAGTAAGATTCCCACCAGTGACAAACCTCCATCCGCGTGTTCTCGCGATGTTCGTGAGGAGTGTCGCTCTGCTGGCAATGCCGGCAAGCGCTAGATCGCTTGGCTCGAGTCGCTGGGCCTGGGTGCTCCTCCATACGCCGATGAGCTCGCGCTCGAGAGCGGCGTGCTCTTGCTGCCGCAGTTCGAACGAGCCGGCTGGGTCGCGACTGACCGCTCGCCATGCTGCCGAAGCACTGGATGCTGTGCTCGGAGAGTGGAGCGGTTCGGTTCATGAGGACTTCTGGCACCTCGACTCCGTGCCTGACTCCCCGGAGTGGGCGCGTCTGCGGGACCTGGCTTTTCAGGCACTGATCAAGTTCTAGCCTCGGCCCGCCGTATTCGTGGTACCTGCGCACCCAGGAGAGCGAGTCTCCAGAGACTTGATGCCCCGCCTCGACCGGGAGGTCAGGGGAAACGAAGGCCAGTCTCGGATGCAGATCCATAGGGCGAGGAAGAGAGAAGCTCTGCGACCTGACTTCAATGTCTCGCTCGGTCTGACCGGAAAAAGTGTGGAATCGGCCAGCGGGCGCGAGTTGATGGGCTCACTGACGCAGAGGGCGAGATCTTGGCAGCGGGACTCCACGAGTTGTTTATGGATCACCTCTCCCACACAGGTCGGTTGGAGTAGGCCAACTGCTCCGGGCGAGCGCGCGTGCGGGATCTACAGCTAGATCTCCAACGGACGAGAGTGGACCGGTCCCTCTCCAGACGCAGCTATGGCCTTGGGGACTGCTGCACCGATGGGTGACAGGTGGGGTTAGGCCGCCAGGGCGACGGTCTGGTTCATGATGGTCTCCCACTCGATGGGGGTCAATCGGCCGAGGACGGCTTGTCTGCGTCGGCGGTGGTAGGTCCGTTCGATCCAGGTCACGATCGCGATCCGCAGCTCTTCGCGGGTGGTCCAGTGACGGGTGTTGAGGACGTTCTTCTGCAGTAAGGCGAAGAAGGACTCCATGGCGGCGTTGTCTCCTGCTGCGCCGACTCGTCCCATCGATCCGACCATGTCGTGGCGGGCGAGTGCGGCGATGAAGCGGCGGCTTCGGAATTGGCTGCCGCGGTCTGAGTGCACGATGCAGCCGGCTACGTCGCCGCGGCGGGCGACAGCGTTCTCCAAGGCTCGGACGGCGAGGTGGGAGGTCATGCGGTCGCTGATGGAGTAGCCCACGATCCGGTTGGACCAGTGGCCTTGATCGCGCAGAGGTAGACCTTTCCCTCATGGGTGGGGTGTTCGGTGGGGGCACCTCCCTGCACGGAGTGCTCGGGGGAATGTCGGTCAGCCAGATCTGGTTCGCCCTCCCGGCCTGGAAGACCCGGTTGAGCAGGTCGTCGTGGGCCGGCGGGCCGGGCTTCTTGCCGTTCCTGCCGCGCTTCTTTCCGAAGGAGGACCACCACTGGTTGTCTGAGCAGATCCGCCAAACGGTCCGCTCGGCCGGTCCGAACCCGGCCTCGCGGACCTCATCGACCATGAACCGATACCCGAACTGGGGGTCCTGGTCGTGAGCGTCGAAGACGGCGTTGGCCAGGTGGGCGTTGTCCCACTCTGAGGTCGTGACCGGGGCAGCGAGCCAGCGGTAGTACTGCTGGCGACACAGCCCGAGCACGCGGCAGCTGAGCGAGACTCCGATCCCGTCAGCCGCGAGCTCCCTCACGAGTGGGAAGAGCCTTTTCCCGGCAGATTCGCCTGAGACAGGTAGGCCGCCGCGCGGCGCAGGACCTCGTTCGCCCCCGCGAGCGGGAGGTGCCCCCACTGCTCGAGCAGGCGGATCCGCTTCTTCGCCTCGCGCAGTTCGGCGTTCTCTGCCGCGGTGGTTCCGGGCTTGAGGCCGTCCTCGACGTTCGCAGTCTTCATCCAGTTGGCCAGGCACGACTCGCTGATCCCGAAGTCAGCGGCGATGTCCTTCAACAGGACTCCTGGCTCGCGGCTCCTGGCGACCCGCACGACGTCCTCGCGGAAATCACGGGGATAGGGCTTGGGCATGGTGCACATCCTTCCAGCGGCACCTCACGGCACCACAGATCAGATGTCACCTATCGGTGCAGCAGTCCCTTGGTCTGTCGCGAGCAGCGCGGTGGCTGCATGAGGCGCACGTTGGCTCATCCATATCTTAGATGGCGCATCGTCACATTGTGGTCGGTCCCGGTGTGCCAGGCCGAGGTGGGGTGGCCATACCGACCAACACGACCGAGACCGACGGCATGCCGTTTCAGTCGGTGCCGGTGAAAAAGCCTTAAGCTATCGAAGTCTGCCCAGCATCGCTTCGAACCGGACAGAGACCGACGCGGATCCGCCTCCACGCTCGAACGGCCGATCGGGGGCTAGTGTCTCCAGTGCTTTCTCGATGCTCGATGTGGCTACGTGGGGTAGTGAACGCGCGGCTTAGACGGCGACCTGGTCTCAGTGCATGCGTCACAAGGGCGTTCATCGTTGTTCGAACGACTATTTCTGTCATTCTTCGTTTCCCGGCCTTCCGGCAGAGCCAGGATCAGCACATGACAACGCCACAAGACGATCTCCTCGACGGGGAGCTGATCGCGTCAATCGCGGACGGGACCTGCGTTCTGTTCCTGGGTGCGGGATTCACGAGCGCATTCAGCAGCGTCGGCGGCGAGAACGTGAAGACAGCCTCAGAACTCGGCGAGTCGATTGTGAAGTCGCTGATCGAACGACTCGACGGGAGCTCCCACGTCCCTGCGCGCGTCATCGCCGCGACCACGAGCCTGACCGAGGACGGCAGGCGGACCTATCAATTGCGACTCGCGTCCCAATTCTTCATCTCTGAACTCGTGCGGTACGGAAACATCGATCCTGAGGTGGCGCGAGAGGACCTGGTCGAGCTACTTGTCGAGGAGACCGGCCAGTCGTTCAGCCTGGAGACGGTCACGGCGGCGGCACCGCTGCTGTCCCTGCCATGGTCATCCATCTACACGACGAACTACGACTCGCTCGTCGAGTCCACGCTGGCGGCGATCGGCGTCCCGTATCAGGTCACGAGCAGGCCCAGCGACCTAGTTGAACGGGCTGGCGACCGTCTCGAGATCGTGAAGATTCACGGCAGCATCGACGAAGTACACCTAGATCGCGAGCTTCCCCTTGTCGTGACTTCCGACGACTACGCGAGTTTTGGATGGACACGCGGGCTTCTCCTGGACGAACTCAGAGTCAACCTCGCTCAACGCGACGTCCTCTTTCTTGGATACGGGCTGCAAGACGAGAACCTCGACACGGTCATCCGGGAGGTCTCGCGGGCGATATCCCATACGCCGCGTTCCTTGTACGTGCAGACGCGAGGGACGGCTGAAGAGCCGTGGTGGAACTACCTGCGACTCCGGAACTTCAAGGTGAGAAGGTCGCAAGACTTGGTCCGCCTCGCGGGCAGGCTCAACGAAGCACTCACCGACTTCAGGACCAGTCACGATGCCGGTTACGTCGACTACGCCGTCACCAGTCGCAACGGAAACGACGATAAGTACGACACGGCCGAACTGATGAGTATCAAGACTGCCGTGGCGCGCGAGACATGGCGATCGTCACGAACATTCGCTTCAACGGTTGACCTTTCCTCCTGCGGCAGTGACCCAGTAGCCGCCCTCTACTTCTTCATGAGGGCCAAGCGAGTCGAATCTACGGATCCCGGCGCGCAGCAGATGCTTGTCGCCCGCAAGACCGCGATACGCGAGTGGTTGAAGAGCCACACACTCCACGTAACTCCGACGCGACCGAACTGGCACCGTACCCTCGAATGTCTCGGACTCTCGGCACCGGAACTCGACGACGACCATGTGAGACGCGTAGTGGAGCTCGTGCGAAAGAACTCACAAGTGCACTCGGACTCGCTCTCCAAGTGGTTGACTCTCCAACTCGTCCGGGATCTCCAGATGAAAACCGACCCGGACGAACTGACAGCACTCAACGGATTCGTGATCGGTGAAGCACGTTCCTGGCGGGCAGAGCCGAACTCCCGAGCTGGGTCGCAATGCCGGCCCGTGGTCCCCCGCCTGGCGTGGATCCTTTGCCGAGTCG
This sequence comes from Aeromicrobium sp. REDSEA-S38_B2, assembly GCF_001628525.1. Taxonomy (NCBI): domain Bacteria; kingdom Bacillati; phylum Actinomycetota; class Actinomycetes; order Propionibacteriales; family Nocardioidaceae; genus Aeromicrobium; species Aeromicrobium sp. REDSEA-S38_B2. The sequence goes on from NZ_LUNH01000089.1 coordinate 48,306, forward strand.
GGGGCTACGAGGACTTTCTTCGTCCGGCCGACCAACAGACCTGGGGAGATCTCTTGCTCTCCTGGGAACTCAGCAAAGTCAGCGGACGACCCGTGCGGCTCTCGGACGAACCCGAGCAGGTGAGACGTCTGTCAGACGGTGTAAGGGTAGACAGCCGATGGATTCGCAGACTTACCGGACCCTCCGCAGAATCCTGGAGTTCGCTCGCAACGGCCCCGCTCAGCCGCCGTGCATCTTTGCGAGCGGAACTGGATCGAGCGCGTTCGGCTGGACCCGCAGCGGTAGTGACTCTGCTCGAAGGAATCGACCTCGAGCTCCGAGGCAGCGACCGACATTCGGACGTCGTCGAACCCTTCTTCGCGTCCTTCGTCCTGCTGGAACATCTTTCAGCGCTTCTCAAAGACCCCAATTGCGACGACGCGACGCTGTCCACCGCGCACCGGCAGCTAATGAGTGCAGCCAACGATGCGATCGACGACCTCGAGGCCGACCCGGACGGCTCCAGTGTGCAGTCCAGCCGTGCGAGCCATTTCGCCACAGCTATGTGCCGGGATCTGCTGTACGGGACACGCACGTTGGAGCAACGACAGATGATGTCGGGTGTCGAAGCCGACCGCTTCGTCCATCTGACTAAACGACTTGCAAGGCTCAGTGGGTCCCATCAATGGATGGTCGAGAATCTTCTCAACGTGTCGGTCCACCTTTCCCGACTGCCCGAGTCGACTCCGCTCGTACAAGATGTCCTCGATGACATCCACGCTCAAGTGACTCGCGAACCGGTATGGGAGTCGCTCAGTCCCCTCCTTCGGTACTACGTGGCGAAATCGGAACAGGCGAAAGGATGGAACGTCCGTGGCTAAGCGAACTGTGGTGGCCGTCGATGCGCGCCGAGCAGGCGCGAGCGGCATCGGTCGATACACCCAGTGTCTGGTCGAGGCCTTCCGATTCTCCGAAGCACTCCGGCATCGCTTCGAGCTGGTCGAACTAGTAAACCCCTCGGCCCGCATGAGCCAGACCCAGTACCCTTGGGACGCGGCGCTTCTTTCCACGTGGGCGAGCAATGGTCTTTCGCAAGCACTGAAAGACGTCGGCGCCGGACTGTTCATCGCCCCGCAGTACTACGTGCCGCCGGTCGACGTGGTGCCACTGGTCAGAGTCCTCCACGACGCTCAGCCCTTCTGGGGTGACTTCCCGTCGCCATCCCGAGACGTCTTCGAGACTCTCTATGGCGCGGACGTCCTCCTGGGCCTCGCACGGGAACTAGGCGTCGAGTCGGCCTGGCTGGATAGAGACTCGCGTTCCGCTGTTGCGAACCTCATCCAGCGTATGTACGAGAAGGGATCCGAGAGCGCCGACGAGTTGATGACGGTATCCCACTTCAGCGCAACTGACCTCGTCAGATACCTTCCCCAGACCAAGGGACGGTGGCACGTTGCCTATCCGTTCGTCTCGTCTACCCTCGCGCCATCGAACGCACCGGTCCCGAGAGGCGACCCGATGATCATCGGGGTCAGCAAGATGGAGCCGCGCAAGAACCAGCTTGCACTGATCAATGCGGCGAATCGGCTTCGGTCCGAACATCCCCATCTCCGCCTGGTGCTGGTGGGTGGTGCGACAGCCAGTTTCCCCGCTTATGCAGACTCAGTCAGACAAGCCGCTAGACGAGCTGACTGGGTGACGTTGTTGGAAGACGCATCAGACGCGTTGCTGGCCGACCTCTACCGGTCGTGCGATCTCTTCGTGTCGGCATCCGTTTCCGAAGGCTTCGGGTTCCCCGGGTTGGAAGCCTTGGAGGCTGGGGCACGGGTCCTCGTCGGTTCCGAGACCTCGATGCGAGAGATCTACGGGTCCGCAGCCTCCTATTTCAACGAGTCAGGTCTCCGTGCCGAGGAAGGTTCACGTGCTTATCGCCGAGCGCTCGATCACCTGTACGGCGCGATGCGGCTGGCACTGAACCGCTCGATGCCGATCGATGGTGGCATATCCTCGCGAGTCCTCCCGACAGTGGAGACGTTCGGCGACGATCTGCTCGCTGTCATGGAGCGAGTTCTATGACCATCGTCTTCGTGCGGCACGCCGCCACGGACGCCAACGAAGTCGGACGAATGGCCGTCGGAGTGCCAGGACCACCGCTCTCAGCCGCCGGACGATCTGCCGCAACGGCGAAACGCGCCTACTGGCGGGCTCAACTGCCGCCGCACGAAGTATTCGTCAGCCCTGCTGCTCGGGCCATCCAGACCGCCGACATCCTTTTCCCGGAGTCTGAGAGCACGATCGTTTCTGGATTCGCGGAAGTCGACCCAGGGGACTGGGGCCGCGACGACTGTTCAGAAGGAACACATCAACACGCCAGCCTGCTCAGGGACTGGGAAGCCGGACGGAACTTGAATGCAGCACCTCCGAACGGCGAGTCCGGTGATGCCGTGCTTCGACGCCTAAGCGAAGCGGTAGCAACGCTGACTGCTTGCGAGGGGAAGCGGCGGATCATTCTCATCAGCCATTTTGCTGTGGCACGCATGCTGCTTGCGCACTTCCTGCCAGACTGTGAACCGCCGCGGCGAGGGTTCCCGGCGCTACTAGACGCGTTCAGGCTGGGGCGACTTGAGAATCCGACGGGTCTCGAGCCGCAGTAAGGTTGCGCAGGGACCCAGAGCTCGACCATGGACAGTCGATGCCTCGGGAACGGAAAGTCGTCCGGAGCATCGAGGCGGCGGCAGGACCAACTTCACGAATCGTGGGGGCCTTGGGAAAGCCGCCTCGCTCGCCGAGGGCGCGCCGCTGACGGCACGCTCGGTAGCGATGATCTGCCGTCAGCTTTCGTGGCAGGTGCCCGACTCCGTCGAGGGTGACGACGCGGACGTCGGGGACGGTGCGGGCGAAGCGCTCGACGTCACGGGCGGTGGAGAGGGGGTCCTGGGCGCCGCGGATGATCAGCGTCGGTGCGGACACGTGCTCGAGGCCGGCTGAGGGATCGCTCGTGAACGCCGACAGCAGCGTCGGCAGCGATCCGCGGGCGCCCAGCTCGCGCATCACGTCGCGGGCGACGTCGGGCGACAGGGTCCTCGGGGTGGGCGACGTAGCCGCGCATGAGGACGCGCCGCACGAACGCCGACTCCGCGACGACATCGGCCGCCGCCGACGGCAGCGGGAGCCCGATGGTCGCGAGCTGCTTGACGAGGGTGGTCACCGCGCGCGGCTCGCTGGTCAGGGTGCGCAGCGGGTGCCGGGGGAGGTCCGTCAGGGCGAGCACCGGACCCCCGGTGAGCACGAGGCGCCGGACCCGCCGCGGGTGGTCGACGGCGAGTCGCGTGCCGACGATCGACCCCATCGAGTGGCCCACGACGTCGACGGCGCCCAGCCCCAGCTGGTCCGCCAGCTCGTCGACCGCGGCGGCCATGGCGTCGAACGTCAGCCCGGCGGGCGGCATGGCCGAGCGCCCGAAGCCGGGAAGGTCGACGGCGAGCACGCGTGCCCGCTCGGACAAGGCCGGGATGACCGGCGTGAACCAGCGCCAGCTGGCCGCGATGCCGTGCAGCAGCACGACGACGCGCTCGGCGTCCGGGTCGCCGACGTCGACCAGCCGCAGGTCCGCGCCGCCCACCTGCACCGTGCGCTCGCTGCTCTCCCACTCGACCTCGCGACCCATCGCCCGGCCCCTTCCCTCAGACGCCGCGGCGCGCGGCCTCGCGACGCGCGAACTGCTCGTACGACGTCGGCGCCCGGTCGAGCAGGGTCGGCAGGTGCGAGAGGTCGCCGGCCGGCAGGCCGTGCTCGTCGTAGTGGCTCATCATCGTCCGGTACGTGTCGACGGCGTCCCTGCTCCAGGTGTTGATCCCCCGGACGTTCCGCGCACCGTCGAGCGCCTTGAGCAGACGCACCACCGACGTCGCCCGCGGCGAGGGGAGGGCCGCGACCAGCTGCGGGAGGACGTGCACCGACCGCAGCGGGTTCGTGATCGACGCCGGCGGGATCCGCACTGCCGTGACGCGATGCCCAACGACCTCCGACCAGGCGGTCGCCATCTCCTCGCGCGTCAGCTCTTGCGCCGACAGGTCGTACGTCTGCCCGACGTGACCTGACGGGTCGCGCAGCACCCGCACGGCCGCCTCGGCCACGTCCTCGACGTCGACCACGCCCATGACGCTCTGCGTGCTCACCGGGTAGGGCATGGATCCGACGCGGATGAAGTCCCACAGCTCGAGGTAGTTCTGCATGTAGTGCGACGGCCGCAGCACGGTGACCGGGATCCCGGACTCCTTCAACCGCTGCTCGGCGACGTCCTTCTGGTGATGGTGCGGGAGGACGTGCAGGTCGGGGTGGACCACCGAGTGGAACACGAGGTGCCGCAGGTCGCCGCTCGTCGCCGCGTCGATGAAGGCGTCGAGCAGCGGCTGCTCGTCGATGATCTGCGTCGGGGCCGCGTGGTACGCGCGACCAGCGCCGCGCAGCGCGTCAGTCAGGGCGGACGCGTCGCGCAGGTCGCCGACGACGACCTCGGCGGCGCCTGCCCGCCGCGCGACGCCCGCCTGTTGATCGTTCTTGACGAAGGCGCGGACGTGCTCGCCCGCGGCGGAGAGGCGCTCGACGAGCGGTCGACCGACCCCGCCCGCAGCGCTCGTCACGACGATCAGGTCCGACATGGGCGTCCACCCTTCACCTCTGGCGGCCTCGGCCGCGGGCTCCTTGATGCGAACTATGCACGACGCAAACGTCATTCGCAAAACTCACGGATCTGCTCTACCGTCTCGTCGTATGACCTGGACACCTCCGCCGGACGTGACCGGCACACGCGTCGTGCTGACCGGTGCCACCGGCGGCCTCGGCTTCCACGTGGCACGTTCGCTGGCGGACCGTGGGGCCGAGGTCTACATGACCGTGCGCGACCTCCGCCGCGGCGCCGGGCTCGTCGAGCGGCTGACCGAAGAAGCCCCGCAGGCGCGTATGCAGCTGCTCGAGGCGGACCTCGCCGACCTGGGGTCGCTGGAGCGCGCGGCGCGAGAGCTCCGGGAGCGGACGCCGTCGGTCGACGTCCTCGTCAACAACGCCGGCATCATGCTCGCGCCCGACGTCCGCACCGTCGACGGCCTCCCGCTGCAGATGGGGACGAACCACCTCGGCCACTTCGCCTGGACCGCGCACCTGTGGACCCACCTGGCGCCCGCCGGCCGCGTCGTCACGGTGAGCTCGGTCGCCGCCGCCAGCGCGCGACGCCTCGACCTCGACGCGTGGGCTGCGTCGTCGACGCGACGCCGTGACCGGCGGTGGCGCGCCTACGCGGAGTCCAAGCTCGCGAACCTGCTGTTCACGCGGGAGCTGGCCCGACGACTCTCGGCAGGCGCGAGCGCGCGGACGGCCGTGGCGGCGCATCCCGGCCTGGCCGCGACCGAGATCACGCAGACCGGCATGGCGATGGGCCACCCGGTGCTCGGGTGGCTCCTGACCCGCGCGATCCGACCCGGTCTGCAGAGCGCGCACGCCGGCGCCCAGCCGATCCTGCGAGCCGCCCTCGACCCCACGCTCTCGTCGGGCGACTGCGTCGGACCCTCGTGGCCGGGCCACACCCGGGGCCGCCCCGTCCTCGTGCGCATGCCGTCCCGCGCGCACGACGAGGAGCTCGCCGCGCGCCTCTGGTCGGCCTCCGAGCAGGCGGTGGGTCTCGCGTTCCCCGTCTGACGGCCGGCGGTCAGTGTCGTCGTCGTCCCTATGCTGAGCCCGTGAGCCGACCGTCCCGCTTCGACGTCGCGCGACGTCGCGCCGCGGTCGCCCGCGCCTTCGACGAGGGGGTGGGCCCCGAGCAGGTCGCGACCGAGCTCGACGTCCACCCCGCCACGATCTACCGGTGGGCGGGAGAGCTCACCGGGAGCCGCGCCGAGCAGCGTTCCGACGGGCACGAGGACGTGTCGAGCCGGCTGGTGCGCAGCGCCCAGCAGCTCCTGCGCGAGCACGAGTACGCGGCCGTCACCATGAAGATGCTGGCGGGCGGCGCCGGGGTCTCCGTGCGGTCCGCCTACCAGCGCTTCGACACCAAGCAGGACGTCTTCGGTGCCGCCGTCGACGCGGCCGCGACCGAGATCATCGAGCGGATCGCGCAGGAGACGCCTCGCCACCTCAGCCCGGAGCCCCTGGAGCAGCTGGAGGAGCTCCTGGTGGTCGCGGCGCGATGCGTCTACGCCGTCCAGGGCGCCCACGTGCTGTTCTGCGACGTCGGCCTCCCGCGCGAGGTCGTCGACACCGGCCGCTGGCACCAGCTGTTCGTCGACGTGGTCGCGCGGCTCCTGCACGAGGCGCAGCGGCTCGGCCAGCTCGGCCCGGACGACGACCCCGACCACCTCGCCGTCGGGATCGTCGCCGGGGTCCGCGGCGTGCACGCCGCCGTCCTCGGTGGATCGACCGACGCGACCACCGGCCAACGACTCGTCCGCGTCCTCGCTCAGGTCGGCTCGACGTCGCCCCGCGTGGTCGGCGGCTGAGAGTCCCGGCGCTCAGTCGTCGAGCGCGTCCAGCTCGTCGAGCGCCTCGCGGGCTCGGGCGAGGCGGGCGGCGGGCTCGTCGTCCCACCAGCGGGGTCCGCGCTCCCCGAGACCATGCTTCGCCAGGCCGACGCGGTGCCGGGCGGCCGCCACCGCGTCGTCGTCGCCCGCCTTCTTCGCCACGCGCACGCCGGAACGGCCGCGACCCAGGTGCGACGTCAGCCGCTCGACGACGTCGTCGGGCAGGGAGGGGTCGGTCCGGCGCCAGCGTCGGCCCTTGACGACGAAGTAGTGCTCGTCCTCGGCAGGGCCGTCCGAGGGGCCCGCGTCGCTCAGGGTCAGGCCTTGACGGCCACGACGGGCGCGTCGGCCTCGAGGAGGATGCGCTGCGAGGTGCTGCCAAGCACCAGCTTGCCCACCGGCGAGCGGCGTCGCTGGCCGATGACCACGAGCGACACGTCGTCGCCCTTCGCGTGGTCGAGGATCGAGTCGGCGGCACCGCCGGCGCCGCGGAAGTGCACGACGTCGCCCTCGACGCCGGCCTCCGCCAGCCGCGCCTGCAGCGCGTCGATCTGCTGCTCCTCCGAGATCGCCTCGGCCGTGTCGGCGCCCGGCGTCGCGACCACCGTGAGCCGCGCGGAGTCGCGCTGGGCCTGGGCGAGCGCCCACGCGAGCGCGGCCTCACCCTCGGGGGTCGGGACGTATCCGGCGACGATCGTGGTCATGCTTCCTCCTGGTCGGTCCCTCCCACCGTAGCCCTCAGCGGCGGCCACGCGCGGCGAGCGCGTCGACGCTCCAGCGGCCGGGTCCGACGAGCGCGAGCAGGAACGCCACGGCCGCGAGGACGAGCACGAACTCCGACCCGCCGTCGGAGACCAGGAACGCGTCGCGGTGGGCGTACCAGGCCGCGCCGAGCATGCCGAGCCCGAGCAGCGGGGCGACGACCGTCGTCAGCGCGCCGAGCACCAGCAGGGCGCCACCGACCACCTCGAGCGTGGCCAGCGCGACCGCGGCCACGTCGGCCAGCGGCACGCCCATCGCGGCAAAGCCGTCCTGCGTCCCGCCGATGCCGCCGGACCACTTCTGCCAGCCGTGGACGACGAACGTGACGCCGACGACCGCCCGCCCGATGAGGAGGCCGAGGTCCTGCGCGGTGGCGTGTCGGCGGTGGTCGAGTGTGCGAGCGATGGTGGACATGGGAACCCCCGAGGTACGTGGACGGTACGTGTGAGGGACGAACGACTGCTGGGTCGAGTTCCGCGCGGGTCGTGTGAGGCGAGTCGCGCGAGGTCGTGAAGCGGTCCGCGCGACCGGCCGCGAGGCCTACGATCCTCGGGTGGCGACCTACCTCTCCTTCCTGGCGTTCGCAGCGCTCCTCGCCGTCGCGCCGGGCCCCGACACCTTCCTGACCCTGCGCGCCAGCGTGGTCGGCGGACGACGTCGGGGCCTGTTCACCGCGGCCGGCATCTCGACGGCCGGTGCGCTGCAGGGCCTGCTGGCCGCCATGGGTCTCGGCGCGGTGCTCGCCGCGTCGGAGCCGGTGTTCCAGACCATCCGCTGGGCCGGCGTCGTCTACCTGACGTGGCTGGGCGTCGGGGCCCTGCGCGCGGCGCTGCGTCGCGACGGGTCGGCCTGGACCGTCGGCTCCGGTCGCGCCCAGGTGCGCCGCCGGACTGCCTTCCGGCAGGGCTTCGTCTGCAACGTGACGAACCCGAAGGTGCTCGCGTTCAACCTGGCCGTGCTGCCGCAGTTCGTCGGCCACGACCAGGGGGTCGCGGTGCTCGCGGCCTACGCGTTGACGCTCGTGGTCGTCGGCGCGGTCGTGCTGCTCGCGGTCGTCGTGGCCGCCTCGGGCGCGGCGTCGCGCATCGCCCGCCCTGGCTTCCGCCGCGGCGTGGACGGCGGCACGGGCGTGGTCATGCTCGGCTTCGCGACCGCCCTCGCCGCCGAGGGTTGAGATCCCCGACGGTCCTCGCGAGCGACGTTCAGTCGGGCGGCGACGTCTTGAAACGAGCGGACACCTCGTCCGAGAGCCCCGCGTCGACGCGCGTGCGCATCTCCGCGGTCATCTCGGGCAGCGCATCGCGCGGGAACCAGCGAGCCTCCGTGTTCTCGCCGTCTGCCGGGTAGGGCTCGCCCGAGACCCAAGCCAGTCGAAACGTCAGGTCGACGAACCGGGTTCGGTCACCGTTGGGGTAGACGACCTCGCCGCTGACGTCGACCGAGGCGAGTCGGATCGGATCGGCGACCACGCCAGTCTCCTCGAGGGTCTCGCGCACGGCTGCCGCAGCAGGTTGCTCGCCGGGATCGATGATGCCGGTCACCGGCGTCCACGCACCGGTGTCGGATCTGCGCACCATCAGTACGAGATCGTCCTTGCACACGACGGCGATGGCGCCCGGCAGCCAGAGCGGGTCCGTGCCGATCTTGGCGCGCAGGGCGAGGACGAAGTCCGGGGTGGCCATGCCCCGAGCCTAGACGCCGCGGAATGGTCCACCGGTCGCGTCCGTTGACACCTCCATGCGTGCCATGACCTATGCCCAGTACGGCGACGACGACGTCCTCGAGCTCACCGACCAGCCGACCCCCAAGGTCGGGCCGGGCGAGATCCTCGTGGAGGTGCGCGCCGCCTCGGTCAACCCGGTCGACTGGAAGCTGATGAGTGGCGGCCTCGACGCGATGATGGACGTCCGCTTCCCGGTGGTCCCGGGCTGGGACGTCGCCGGCGTCGTCTCCGCCGTCGGCATCGACACCCCCGAGTTCGCGGTGGGTGACGAGGTCGTCGCCTACAACCGCCAGGACTACGTGCACCGCGGGACCTTCGCCGAGCTGACGACGGTGCCGGTGCGAGCCGCCGCCCGCAAGCCACGCGACCTGTCCTGGGAGGAGGCGGCGTCGCTGCCGCTCGCCGGACTCACGGCGTTCCAGGCGCTCGAGCGGCTCGAGGTCGGCCCCGAGGACACCGTGCTCGTCCACGGCGCCGGCGGCGGCGTCGGCTCCTTCGCCGTCCAGCTCGCCGCCCGCGCCTTCCGGGCCCGCGTGATCGGCTCGGCGTCCGCGTCGCAGCACGACCGCATCCGCGACCTCGGCGGCGAGCCCGTCGAGTACGGCGACGGTCTCGCCGACGCGGTCCGCGAGCTCGCGCCCGACGGTGTCTCGGTGGTGCTCGACCCGTGCGCGTGGAGGTCGACGACGTCTACGACCTCGAGGACCTCGCCGACGCGTTCGCGCGCAGCCGCGAGGGCCACGTCCACGGCAAGCTCGCCATCCGCGTCAGCGAGGACTGAGCCGCACAGCGATGTCGACGCCCTCCCACCCCGCGGGTGGGAGGGCGTCGTGCGTCCGCGTGGTCGTGCGCGACTCTTCACCACATGAATACATGATGTGTATAGTTGCGCCATGGCTCTCGCCCACGTGCTGCTCGGCATCCTCGCCGACGGACCCGCGCACGGCTACGACGTGAAGCGCGCCCACGACGCCCGCTTCCCGGCAGCCAAGCCGCTCGCCTACGGGCAGGTCTACGCCTCGCTCGGCAAGCTGTCGGACGACGGCGCGGTCGAGGTGGTGGAGACTGCGGACCCCTCCGGCGGTCCCGAGCGCACCACGTACGCCCTGACGGACGAAGGTCGCTACCGCCTGCAGGCGTGGCTCGACGACGTCGAACCTCCCGCCCCTGCGGCCGCGGACGACGTCGTCCGCAAGACGATCACCGCCCTCCATGCCGGAGGTGACGCCGTCGCCTACCTCCGCCGACAGCGCGAGGCCCACCTGGAGGCCATGCGCCGACTCGTGCGAGAGCGCGACGCCGCCACCGACGTCGCCGCACGCGTCAGCGTCGACCACGCCGTCGCCCACCTCGACGCCGACCTGCAGTGGCTCCAGGCCGCCGCCGACCGCTTCGCGCGAGCCTCCCTCGAACCCCGACGCCCCTCCAGTGCAGGAGCCACCCGATGACCACGACCCCGCCCGCCGTCGTCGCACGCGCCCACGAGGTGCACCAGTCCTACGGCCGCTCCCTCGCCCTCGCAGGCGCCTCCGTCCAGGTGGTGGAGGGCGAACGGGTGGCGGTCACCGGGCGGTCCGGGTCCGGCAAGTCGACGCTGCTGCTCGCCCTGGCGGGTGTCCTCAGGCCGCAGTCGGGGACGGTCGAGGTCGTCGGGCACGACCTCGACACCCTCGACGACGCGCAGCGCACGCGGCTGCGGCGGCGAGAGATCGGTCTGGTGCTCCAGTTCGGGCAGCTCGTCCCCGAGCTCACGGCCCTGCAGAACGTGGCCTTCCCGCTGCTGCTCGAGAAGTCGGCGCGAGACGCGGCCGAGGCCGCCGCCCACCACTGGCTGGATCGGCTCGGGGTCGGGGACCTCGCCGGTCAGCGACCGGGCGAGCTCTCCGGCGGCGAGCAGCAACGGGTCGCGATCGCCCGCGCGCTCGTCACGTCGCCGCGCCTCGTGCTCGCCGACGAGCCGACCGGCGCGCTCGACACCGTCACCGCCGAGGAGGTGCTCGACGTCATGCGCACCGCTACGGCGGAGTCCGGTGCGGCCCTCGTCGTGGTTACCCACGACAACCGCGTCGCCGCAGCCCTCGACCGCGAGGTCGTGCTGCGCGACGGTCGTGTCGTCAGCGAGGAGGCGGCGCGATGAGGAGCGTCGTCCCCGCGCTCCTGCGCGCCGGGGCAGGGTCGCGCGCTCTCGTCGTGGTCGCCGCGACCGCGGTCGCGACCGCCGTGCTCATGGCGGCCGCGTCGATCGCCATGCTCTGGTTCGAGCGCATTCCCTCGGACCTGGTCATCGACGCCCGCGGCTACGGCACCGACCTCGAGTCCGTCAACTGGATCGTCGCCGACCCAGGTACGCGTGGCGGCGTGCTGTTCGGCGCGATCGTGCTCGTGCTGCCCCCGCTGCTGCTGCTCGACCAGGCGGTGCGGCTGGGCGCCGCCTCCAGGCAGCGACGTGACGCGGCCCTCCGGCTCGCCGGGGCCACGCGGCGGGACGTGCGAGCCCTCGCGGCCCTCGAGGTGGCGCTGCCTGCGCTCGTCGGAGGAGTGCTCGGCATCCCCACGTTCCTGCTGCTCCGGTCCCTGCTCGCGGGTCCGGGCTTCCTCGCCCCGACGTCCTTCCCACCCCTGTGGGTCGTCCCGCTCGTCCTCGTCGGCGTCGCCCTGGTCGGCGCCGGTGTCGGCGCGCGAGCGGGCAAGGACGACCCGCTGGGCACCGCCCGCCGTGTCGACCTCCGGTCGGGCTTGTCGTGGCGGGGTCCGGCCGCGCTCGGCGTCGGCGCCGTCCTCCTGGTGACGCAGCTGGGGGCCGGCTACGGCAGCGACGTCTACCTCTTGCTCACCTTCGTCGCCTTGGGCCTCATCGTCCTCGGCCTGGTCGGCTCCGCGCCCTGGGTCGCCTACGGCGTCGCCCGTCGTGTCGTCCGTCGTGCGAGGACGGCACCCGACCTGCTGGCGGCACAGCGGGTGCTCGTGGCCCCCGGGGCCGCCGGCAGGGCGGCGGCAGGCGTCGGCGCGATCGGCCTCGCGCTCGGCACTACGGCCGTCTTCTCCGGCGACGTCATGGCGATGGGCCAGTGGGAGGCTGACGGAACCTACGACATCGGCGCGGTCGCGACCGCCGTGGCGGCCCTCGTCGCGCTGGCGGTGCTCGCGGGCTCCCTCGCCGTGCACGCCGTCGAGTCCATCTGGGAGTCGCGGCGGGAGATCGCGTTCCTCGCGGCCACGGGCACGACCCAGGTCGACCTCGACCGGGCGCTCCTGCGTCAGGTGCGGCTCGTCGCCGTCCCGCTCGGCGTGACCGGCGCGACGATCGGCGCGCTCGGCTACTCCGGCCTCCTGCTCGTCGGGGAGTCGCTCGGCGGGACCCGGCTCGTGGCGGTCGTCGTCGGGATCCTCGGCACCTGGGCGTGCGTCAGCCTCGCGGCCTGGGCGGCCGCCCGACTCGTCAGGCCTGTGGCGGTCGATGCGGCCCGCCCACTGCACCTGCGGACGGAGTAGGCCGTGGACCGGTTCACGTCGGCGAACCGACGCCGCGCCGCGCACGGCCGACGCCGACGGCGCGTGCAGCAGGTCGTGGCCACCGCGCTGCTCGGGTCGGCGTTCACCCGTCCTGACGTGGTCCGCCGTCGGGACGACGCCTGACCGTCGCCGGGGTGCGGCCGTCGGTGCGGATGGCTACCGTCGGTCCCATGCCCAGTCGCGCACCCTCGAAGCAGCCCAGCACCTCGGCCAAGCTCCTCTACCGGCCCGTGGGGATCGTCAGCTCGATCCTCGGCGGGCTGCTGTCGAGCCTGATCTTCAAGCAGATCTGGAAGCGCGTCAGCCCGAGCAGCGACCAGCGCTCCGACGCGCCCGGTCCGCTGGAGAGCGAGTACCCGATCAAGGAGATCCTCGTCGCGGCGGCGCTGCAGGGCGCGATCTACGCCGTCGTCAAGGCGGTCATCAACCGCCAGGGCGCCCGCACGTTCGAGAAGGTCACCGGCGAGTGGCCCGGTTCCTGACGCACCTCGCGGACGACGAAAGTCCCACGATCGACGAAGGCGCTGCCACCCCGGTCGGGTGACAGCGCCTTCGTCGTCGTTCGGGATCGCGAGCCTCAGCCCGCGAAGACCTCCACGAGCTTCGCGTTGAACGCCGGGATGTCGTCGGGGTTGCGGGAGGTGACGAGGTCCCAGCCGTTCGCCGGGCAGTGGAACACCTCGGCGTCCTGCCAGGTGCCACCGGCGTTCTTGACGTCCGTCGCCAGCGACGGGAACGACGTGAGCGTCTTGCCCGGGAGCACGCCGGCCTCGACCAGCGTCCACGGGGCGTGGCAGATCGCGGCCACCGGCTTGCCGGCGTCGACGAACGCCTTCACCAGGGCGACCGACGTCTCGTCGGAGCGCACCTTGTCGGCGTTCACGGTGCCGCCGGGCAGCACCAGGGCGTCGTAGTCGGACGCCGAGGCGTCGGCCACGGCGACCGTCGCCTCGAACGTGGCGTCCTTGTCGGTGTCGTTCACCATCGACTGGACGGTGCCGGCCTCGGGCGCGACGTGCACGGGTGTGCCGCCGGCCTCGACGACCGCCTTCCACGGCTCCTCGAGCTCGGGCTTCTCCACCCCGATCTCGGCGGTGAGGAAGGCGATCGTCTTGCCGGACAGGGATGCATCGGACACGGGGAGTCCTCTCGGTGGGGGTCAGGCAGCGCGGTGAGGGTGCGGGCTGCGGCTGAGGATGTCGCGCCGCTCGGCCTCGCTGAGCCCTCCCCACACACCGTACGGTTCCTGCACCGAAAGCGCGTGTTCACGGCACTGCTCGATCACCGGGCAGCGCAGGCAGAGCGCCTTCGCGGCCTGTTCTCGGCGGGCCTTCGGCGCTCCGCGCTCGGCCTCCGGCGAGAAGAAGCTCTCCGGATCGACCTCACGGCAGAGACCGTCGTACTGCCAGTCGTACGTCTCCTGCAGCGGCATCGGCAGGCGTCTGATGTTGACCATTTCGTGCCCCCTCTCGGTCGCGTCGGAGTCTCCGGCGACCTTGATGGGCTCCGGGACGGAGAGGCTCCGACCAGAAACACAACTTGCTCACAATCTATGCACCTTGAAGCAGAATGGCAAGATCCTGGATCCTCCGTAACATGAGCAACCTACCCAGGAAGGCTGGGAGGTGGCGTAGGTGAAGGAAACACCAGGACGTCCCGAGGAACCCCGTCAGCCCGCGGGACAGTGGAGCGACGTCGCCGACGCCGGCACTGACCTGACGTGGGGCGTGGGAGCGGTCTCCTCGCGACTCGGTGTCGCTGCGTCGACCCTGCGCACCTGGGAGCGTCGCTACGGCATCGGTCCGAGCCACCGCACGCACGGCGGGCACCGCCGCTACACCGAGCGCGACATCACCCGCGTCGAGCTGGTCCGCCGCATGGTCTCGCGCGGGGTCTCCGCGCAGGACGCCGCCCGCGTCGCCCGGCACCTCGACCGCGACGATCTCGCGTCGGCGTTGCGGGGCGAGACCGGCCACACGGCTCCGGTCGAGACCGACGACGTCCTCGACTCCCTGCTCGCCGCGGCCACCGCCAGCGACGAGACGCGGTTGCAGCAGCTCGTCACCGGCGTGCTGGAGTCCTCGTCCGTGCTCGAGGCGTGGCGCGACGTGCTGTCTCCCACCCTGAGCCGCCTCACGCAGGAGGCCTCCCGCGGGAACCTCGAGCGCGACGCGCTGTCCCTGACGCTGCGGGCGGTGCTCGACGCGCTGCTCGAGGTGCGTGGGCCCAGCGCCCCGCCCGCCCAGGGTGGGCTCAAGCCGCAGGTGCTGCTCGCGACGTTCACGGAGGAGTCGCAGGCGCTCCCGTTCGTCGCCTGGGCGGCCGCGCTCGCGCAGGCCGACGTCGTGCTGCGCGTCATCGGTCCCGACATCGGCCCGCGGGAGGTGCTCGACCTCGCCTGGAGGCTGTCACCGTCGGTCGTCGTGCTCTGGAACGCTCCGGGCGACTCGGCGGGGATCGTGCGTCACCACGTCGAGAACGGTGGACGCGCCGCCTTCATCCGGGCCACTCCCGGCTGGCCCGACGAGCTGCGGATCCGCTACGGCACCGAGGCCCCCGAGGTCGCCGCCGACGTCGGCACCGCCGTGCGCAAGGTCCTCGACCGCGTGCGCTGACCGCGACCTCGTCGGGGCGAGGTCTAGCCTTGATCCATGACCACGTCTGCCGTCCTCACCCGCATCGACGGACCCGTCGCGTACGTCAGCCTCAACCGGCCCGAGAAGCTCAACGGCGTCGACTTCGACGTCCTGCAGGGTCTGCTCGACGCTGCCGCCGAGGTGCGCCGTCACCGCGACGTCCGGGCCGTCGTGCTGCAGGGCGAGGGCGACTCGTTCTGCGCCGGACTCGACTTCGCGTCGGTGCAGCCGCAGCGGGCGAAGGTCGCCCGGTTCTTCCTCACCCTGCCCTGGCGGGCGACGAACGGGTTCCAGCAGGCGCTGTGGGCCTGGCGCGAGCTGTCGGTGCCCGTGATCGCCGTGACGCACGGCCACGTGTTCGGTGCGGGCATCCAGCTCGCGCTCGCCGCCGACTTCCGCTTCACGACGCCCGACGCGCAGTGGTCGCTGCTGGAGGCCAAGTGGGGCCTCGTGCCCGACATGAGCGGCACCGTGCCCCTCGTCGAGCTGGTCGGAGCCGACGTCGCCAAGCGGCTCGCGATCACCGGCGAGACCGTCTCCGGTGCCGAGGCCGCGGAGATCGGCCTGGCGTCCGGCGTCGCCGACGACCCGCTGAAGCCGGCGCTGGAGCTGGTCGACGCGATCGTCGCCCGGTCACCCGACTCCGTCGCCGCCAGCAAGAAGCTGCTCAACCAGGTGCGCCTCGGCGGCCTGCGTTCCGCGTTCCGCCGCGAGCGCCTCTACCAGCTCGCCATGTTCCGCTCCCCGAACACCGCGATCGCCCGCAAGGCGGGCCTGAAGCGCGAGCAGCCGGAGTTCGGCCCCCGCACGTTTGGCTGAACCTGAAGGCGCCCAGCGCCTGAACGGTGAAGCCAGGTCGAGTGGTGCACCGGCGGAGCCGGTCCCGCTGTATCGAGACCTCGGCAGTGTCCAGACCCAGGCACGCCCGGTCTGGTGACGCTGAGCCGTTGCCGGGTGGTCTCGATACGTCAGGACTTCGCAAGCTCGTCCTGACTACTCGACCAGCGGAACCTTCCGCTGGTCGAGTGCCTCCACGAGCGCCAGCGAGGGGAGGTGCTGGAGCCGTCGCACCAAGGGCGTAGCCGCGACGGAGCGAGACCACTCCGAGCGGTCGCTGGGGGTCGGTTTGCGCTGGGCCGTTGCCGGGTGGTCTCGATACGTCCGAGCCTCGCAAGCTCGCTCGGACTACTCGACCAGCGGAACCTACCGTTGGTCGAGGAGCGCGGAGCCGGGAGGGACGAGCGTGCTTCGGGCGTATCGAGACCACTCCGGGCTTTCCCGGGGGAGGGGCGCACCGCGCAGGCTGGGGGCGGGGTGCGTTGTTAGGCTGGCGCGCGTGACGGACGAGAAGCGCAAGAAGGTTGCCGACCAGTACGACCGCGGCTACGACTACACGGCCTACTGGGACAACCGCGACTACGAGCACGCTGCCGAGGAGGCGGCGATCCGTCGTCTGCTGGACGGCCGTCACTTCGGCCGGGCGGCCGACGTCGGTGGCGGCTTCGGCCGGCTCTGCCTGCTGCTGCGCGAGTACGCCGACCACGTCACGCTCGCCGAGCCGAGCCGCACTCAGCTCGAGGCGGCCGAGCGTGTGCTCGCCGGCACCGACATCGCGCAGGTGCAGATGCAGGCCGACGACCTGCAGTTCGACGACGCGTCGCTCGACCTGCTGACGATGGTGCGCGTCATGCACCACATCCCCGAGCCGACCACCGAGTTCTCCGAGATCGCGCGGGTGCTGAAGCCCGGCGCCACCGCCCTCATCGAGGTCGCGAACTACGGCCACTTCAAGAACCGTCGACGGTTCAAGAAGGAGGGCAAGGCCCTGCCGAAGGAGCCCGTCAGCATCCGCACGGCCACGGCCGAGGAGCCCGACGCGATCGCGTTCGTCAACCACAACGTCGACACCGTCGTCGAGCAGCTCGCATCCGCAGGGCTGCACCTCGAGCGCAAGCTGTCGGTCTCGAACCTGCGCAGCGAGAAGCTGAAGAAGGCGCTCCCGACCGGTCTGCTCGTCTCGGTCGAGAAGGCCCTGCAGGAGCGGCTCGCGTCGCGCGACTTCGGTCCGAGCATCTTCCTCGAGCTGCGCCGCCGCTGACCGCCGACCACTACCTGGTGCCTGCGGGCTCGGCCGACGTCGAGCTCGAGGTCAGCCGTTCGCGGTTCGTCGCGCACGTCGCCCCGGTCGACGACGAGGATGCGGCTCGTGCGGTGGTCGCCGCTGTGCGTGCACGTCACCCGACCGCCGGCCACCACTGCACGGCCTTCGTCGTCGGCCCGGACGCCCGGCTGCGCCGCTCGAACGACGACGGCGAGCCGTCCGGCTCCGCGGGCCGGCCGATGCTGGAGGTGCTGACGGGGCGCGGCGTCAGCGACGTCGTCGCCGTCGTGTCGCGGTGGTTCGGCGGGACGCTGCTCGGCGTCGGCGGCCTGGTGCGGGCCTACGGCGACGCGACCATGCTCGCCCTCGACGCCGCGGGCACGCGGGTGCGTCGACGTCGGTTCCTCGTCGACGTGACCGTCCCGGTGGACCTCGTCGGCGTGGTCGAGAACCGGCTCCGCGCCGGGTGGGACGTCGTCGACGTCGTCTACGGGACGCGCGTGGTGCTGACGCTCGCCGTCGAGCCGGACCGCGACGGCGAGGTGAGCGCGACCGTCGCCTCGTTGACGTCGGGACGCGGCGACGTCTCGACGGTCGGCGAGACCTGGCGGTAGGTCAGCAAGAACGGTCGGGCGCGGCCCGGGTCGTGGCGTCCAGACTGGTCGCATGCCCGCTCCTGCACCGGACCGCCTCGTCGCCCTGCTCGACGCGGTGCTGGCCGACGAGCGTCCCCGGCTGGCGGACATGGCCGCAGGCGCGCACCTGTCAGCCTTCCACCTCTCGCGCCAGCTGAGCGCGGCCACCGGCGAGCCGCCCGTCGCACTGCGCCGCCGGGTGCTGCTGGAGCGGGCGGCCTGGCAGCTGCAGCGCGGCGCCCGCGTCACCGACGTGGCCCTCGCCGCGGGCTACGACTCAGTCGACGGCTTCGCCCGCGCCTTCGGCCGCGCGTTCGGACACCCGCCGTCGCAGCTGCCGCCCGCCGTGGAGCGAGGGCACTGGCTCCCGGCACCGAACGGCATCCACTTCCACGGCCCGTCGGTGCTCTACGTCGCCGCGGGGGAGGCGCGGGAGCACCCCGCCGGCGACGTCCTGGAGATGCTCGTCCGGCACGACATCGACGACGTCCGGGCGCTGCTGCGGGCGTCGCGGCTGCTCGGGCCGCAGGCGCTGGACGCCGTGCGGATGCCGGGCCACCGCGTCACCGACTGGCACGGGCCCGAGGAGACCCTGCGCGCCGTGCTCACCCACCTCGCCCTCGGCGTCGAGCCGTGGCTGGCCGTCCTGGAGGGCGGGGCGGCGCCGTCCGACCCCGGCGTCGCCAGCGTCGCGGACCTCGTCGGCCGGCACGACGAGCTGTCCCCGCGTTGGCTCGCCTGGGTCCGCGACGTACAGCGACGCTCCGCCTGGGGCGACGCCGTGGTCGACGCGCTGTGCGAACCCCCGGAGTCGTTCCGCCTCGGTCA
This sequence comes from Aeromicrobium sp. REDSEA-S38_B2, assembly GCF_001628525.1. Classification (NCBI taxonomy): domain Bacteria; kingdom Bacillati; phylum Actinomycetota; class Actinomycetes; order Propionibacteriales; family Nocardioidaceae; genus Aeromicrobium; species Aeromicrobium sp. REDSEA-S38_B2. The sequence goes on from NZ_LUNH01000089.1 coordinate 66,995, forward strand.
GGTGGCGTCGCACGTCCTGACGTTCTCCACGCAGCGTCGGCACGCGGCCCGGTGGATGCTCGCGCAGGCCGGCGTCACCGACCTGCCCGACCCCGACCCGATCCTCTGGCACCGCCGTGCCGGGCACGACGACCCGAGAGGCCTCCACCGATGACCGAACGTCCCCGCGTCCGCTACGTCACCGCCACCACGCTCGACGGCTTCCTCGCCGACGAGCAAGACTCGCTGGACTGGCTGCTGGAGCAGGACCACGACCCCGAGGGTCCCGGCGGGCACGAGCACATGGACGGTGCCGGCGCCCTCGTGATGGGGGCGACGACCTACCGCTGGGTCGTCGAGCACCTCGCGCGCTCGGGCGAGCGCTGGCCGTACCCGCAGCCGACCTTCGTCGTCACCCACCGGACGCCCGACCGCGCCTCGACGAGCGTGCGGCTCGTCCAGGGCACGCCGACCGACTGGTGGCCGCAGGTCGTCGCAGCGGCCGACGGTCGGGACGTGTGGGTCGTCGGGGGAGGTGCGCTCGCCGCCGACCTGGCCGGGGAGGGAGTGCTCGATGAGCTGATCGTCTCGATCGCGCCCGTCACGCTGGGGTCAGGGAAGCCGCTGCTTCCGGCGCGCTTCGACCTGCGCCTGCGCGACGTCGACCGCAACCGGGCCTTCGTCGTCGCGCACTACGACGTCCTGGGTCGCCGCGCCGGCTGAGCGCGAGGCTCAGCGGCGCTTCTGCCAGGCGGCGCGGGCGGCGACGGCGGAGTCGGGGTAGTCGGCGAACACGCCGTCGACGCCGGCGTCGAAGTAGCGGAACAGCTCGGTCCGCACGTCGCCCGGGGCGTTCGGGTCGGTGCCGAGGCGCAGGTCGGTGGGCAGGAACTGGTTCTCGTTGCGGATCGTGTAGACCACGACCTTGAGCCCGGCGCGGTGCGCGTCGGCCACGAGCGACGTCGGCGTCGTGTGCGCGCCCTTCGCGTCGCGGGGGATGACCTGGCTCTTGTCGGGGCCGATCCAGCGGGCGTAGCGGGCGACGGAGCGCAGACCCTGCGGCGTCGTCAGGTCGGCGTAGGTCGTGTCGTCACCGCGCGACACCAGGTCGTACGGCGCGCCCGACGCCGACGTCAGCTGCACGAGCGGCACGCGGGTCCAGCGGGCGAGCTCCTTGAGGTTGGAGGTCTCGAAGGACTGGACGACGATCGGTGCGTTGCGTCGGTCCCAGCCGGCCTTGCGGATCGCGCGCACGAGCGGACGGTTCAGGTCGAGCCCGATGGAGCGGAAGTAGGTGGGGTGCTTGGTCTCGGGGGCGACCGCGATGGTGCGGCGGCCGCGGCTCTCGCGCTTCGCGAGCTCGACCACCTCCTCGAAGGTGGGGATCTCGAAGCGCCCGTCGTACACGGTGTTGCCCGGCCGCACCTGCGGGAGACGCTCGACCGCACGCAGCGTCTTGAGCTCGGCCAGCGTGAAGTCCTCGGTGAACCAGCCGGTCACGTCGACGCCGTCGATCACCTTGGTCGTGCGCCGGTCGGCGAACTCCGGGTGCGAGGCGACGTCGGTGGTGCCGCTGATCTCGTTCTCGTGACGGGCGACCAGGACGCCGTCCTTGGTGCTGACGAGGTCGGGCTCGATGACGTCGGCGCCCTGGCGGATGGCGAGCTCGTACGCGGCGAGCGTGTGCTCGGGTCGGTGGCCCGACGCACCGCGGTGGGCGAAGACGGTGACGGTGCGGGTCGGCTTCTTGCCGTGCTGGACGACGGGCTTGTCGTGCGTGGGCGCGACCGGGGTGGCGACCGCGACGCTGGGGGTGGCGATCGCGCCGGCGGCGGCGAGACTGACAGCGAGCAGCTTCATGACACCAGGGCAGCCGCCGCGGGTGAACATCGGGCGACATCGCGTCGCCGATCACATGACGGTCAGAGGGCGCCGAGGCGCTGCAGCACGTCGCGCACGTGCTGGAGGGCGTTCTTCTCCGCCAGCCCGGTGGTGTCGTCGAAGTAGAGGCCGTCGCCGATGAGCTGGATGGTGCGGGCCAGGGACTCGTCGCCGAGGTGCTCGCGGAGCACGACGAACCACCCCTCGCGCAGGTCGGCCAGCGCGTCCGAGGCGCGGGTGTCGTTCTCCTGCGCGATGCGACCCGCGGCGATGAGGGCACGGTCGAAGTCGGAGCCGGAGTCGACGGACGTCTCGAGGTAGTAGCCCACGGGCCCCTCGGGCGCCTCGCTCATTGCCTCGGCGTCGCGTGCGCCCTGCTCGCGCAGCCGGGTGAGCATGCCGTCGACGAGCTCGTCCTTGCTGTGGAAGTGGTACAGCAGACCGCCCTTGGAGACCTCGGCCTGCGCGGCGACGGCGTCGAGCGTGGCCGCGCGGCTGCCCTGGGTGACGAGGAGCGTCTCGAACGCGTCGAGCACACGGTCGCGGGTGGAGCGCTCGGCCGGCGGCATGGCGTGAGCCTACCCGGCGGGGTGCGACACGGATCACCGACGCGGACGGGTACGTGGGTTAGGAACTGTACCGGCTGGACGGTATAGTGTAGGTC